>JAJYCH010000101.1 GCA_021778575.1 Planctomycetota bacterium | reverse complement strand
GGTCGATGATCGCCGTGACCCGGGCAACAATCGCCTTCTTCTGGTCTTCGGTGAGTTCATGCCCTCCCCAGAGCGGACCCAGCTCCTTCTTCAACGCCGCGATCGGCTCGGCCTTCCCTTTCAATCGCTTTTCATTGGTATTGACCAGCATCATGCCGTCCGAGTGAAACACCCGGATATGCAAGACTCCCTTGACGTCGGCCAGGATCATCAGCTTCTTCAGATCGTCTCCATCGCGAGGGATCTCGAAATCGTCGTTCAGATGATGCATCAAGCGAACATCCGACCCGAAGATTCGCCGGTCGTTCCGCTGCTCGAAGGGAGCGAAGATGCAGAACATCGACCCGAAGTTCGACCCATTCGCGCTCAGCAGGAGCGACTGGCCGGTAATCGCTTGCGTGTACCGAATTCCGGGGGTGTCGTGGGCAATCTTCTCGCAGGTGTCCAGAGTGGCCTTCGTCCGCTCGATCGAGACCGAGTCGGAAAGCTGGACGTTGGCCAGCAGATAGCCCATGTCTTGAGTCGGGATGAACCCCGCCGGCGTCTTCATGATCCGGTCGTAGGTGTAATAGAGCAACCCGCCGTACAGGATCAACGCCGCGAAGGAACCCTTGAGAAAGAGCGAGACCACGAACGAATAGCCGGTCGTCGCCAGACGAAAGCCTCGATTGAACAGGTCAAAGAACCAGACGAGGAACCGGTCGATTCCCCAGCCCAGAAACCAACCAAGGATGGAACTTACCAGAACCGCGACAACCTGCGTGATCATCGCGATGTCGTGTTCCGGGTAGCGATCGACCAGGAGTCGGAATCGTTCCCCTTCGGCAATCGGCACGAGGAACGCCAGGATTCCCGAAAGCTTCGGTTCCAGGCTCTCCCAGTAGGAACCCATCAGAAACGGAGCAATCATGAAGTAGCCCATGAGCCCGCCACCGACCACGTAAGCAATTCGAGGAAGCGCCGTGGGTCGGACGGTCGGGTCTTTCGGCTTGATCAAGAGAGCCGCCAGAGCGGGGCTGAGGGTCAGCGAATTGAATGCAGAGATCAGTGTCGAGGTGGCGATGGTCAACGCGAATTGACGAAAAAACTGGCCGACAATTCCCGAGATGAACGCACAGGGGACGAACACCGCCGTCAGCACCAGCGCAATCGCGATCACCGGACCGGAGACCTCTTCCATCGCTCGAATGGTCGCCGCGTGGGGTGTTAATCCATGCTCGACATGGTGCTCGACCGCCTCGACGACCACGATCGCATCATCGACCACAATTCCGATCGCCAGGACCAGGCCGAACAAGGTCAGATTGTTGAGGCTGAACCCCAGCGCCGCCATGACGGCAAAGGTGCCGATGATCGCCACCGGAACCGCCACGAGCGGAATGAGCGCCGACCGCCAGTTCTGCAAGAAGAGTAGAACGACGACCGCGACCAGGATGATCGCCTCACGCAAGGTCTTGAAAACCTCGGCGATCGACTCGCTGATGAACGGCGTGGTGTCGTAACGAACCTCCCAGTTGACTCCGGATGGAAAGTCTGCGGCGAGTTCGGCGATTTTCTTCTTGACCTTGATCGCCGTTTCGAGGGCATTGGCATCGGGAAGCTGGAAGACAGCAAGGCTCACGGCTGGCCGGCCATTGACCGAGCCACTGATATCCTGATTCTTCGCGCCGATTTCAACGCGAGCGATATCCTTGACGCGAACGACTCGATTATTTTCGAGTTTCTTGATGATCATCTGTTCGAACTGTTCCGGCGCAATCAATCGGCCCTGCGTGCTCAGAGGGATCTGGATCTGCTGACCGTCGGGGGTTGGCGGTTGACCGATCTGGCCGGTGGCGACCTGGACGTTTTGCTTGCGGATCGCCATGACGACATCGGACGCCGTCATGTCACGGGCGGCAAGTTTTTCGGGATCCACCCAGATTCGCATACTGTAATCGCGCTGGCCGAGCACGCGGACATCACTGACGCCCTCGATCCGCGCAATTTCATCCAGGACGCTGATCAGGGCATAATTGCTCAGAAACAACTGGTCACGGGTCCGGTCGGGCGAGGTCAAGGCAAGTGCCAGGAGAATATCGGGCGACTTCTTGCGGGTGGTCACGCCGGTCTGCTTGATCACGTCGGGCAACAGCGGGACCGCCAGGCTCACCCGGTTCTGAACCAGGACCTGAGCCATGTTCAGATCGACGCCGTGCTTGAAAGTGACGGTCAAGTTATAAGCGCCGTCGTTGGTGCACTGCGAGGACATGTAGAGCATGTTCTCGACGCCGTTGACCTGTTGCTCGATTGGCGTGGCGACCGTTTCCGCGACGACCTGGGCGCTGGCACCGGGGTAGGTACAATCGACCTGGACGGTCGGCGGCGCGATCTGGGGGTACATCGCGATCGGCAGCGTGGCCATCGCGATGCCGCCGGCCAGCGTGATCACGATCGAGAGGACGGCGGCGAAGATCGGTCGGTCGATAAAAAAGCGCGAGATCAAGGCGAATACTCCCCGAAAGTAGAGGGATGCTCCACCGACCGGACGTTGAAGACTCTGGCGAACTCACCAACCGGCCCACACCGGCCAGACCTTTGTTCGAACGACGGGCCGAGACCTCATTTCACCGAAGCCGGCTCGGTCGAGACTCCCGAGGTCCCGCCAATCGACGGGGCTGACGCGGGGAAGACCACAGGTTCGATCTTCAACGGGGCGGCGGCAGGCTCTCGGGTTGACTCACGCTTGGCCAGGACGGGTCGTACCGGCGCTCCCGACTTCACTCGCTGAAGTCCGCTGATCACGATCCGATCCCCTTCGGCGATTCCTTCGGTCACGACGCGCTGTCCGTTGCTCAGCGAGCCAACTTTGATCGTCTGCGCGAAGGCCAGATCCTGCATCGTCACCTTCGGCTTGCCGGTCGCGGGGTCGATGACCGGCTTGTTCGTCTTGGGATCTTTTTCCTCAACCGCCTTGTTGCGAATCACATACACGAACTTGCTGCTCTGCTCGGAAGAAATGGCTTGTTCGTCGATCAAGATCGACTTGTGCGGCGTACCGATCGGCAGGCGAATCCGGACGAACAACCCGGGAGAGAGCATCCTCGGCTTGGGGTTGGGCATCACACCGCGGACCTGAAGCGTCCCGGTGCTCGAAATCACCTTGTTGTCGGTGAAATTGATCGTCCCCGGGTGATTGGACTCGGGTTCGTCGGACAGGCCGACCAGGACCGGAATCACCGCCTCTTGCCGTGACTTGATCTTCCCTTCGGCAAGGAGCCGGCGTAGCTTCAGAATCGTTCGCTCATCAATGTCAAAATAAACATACATCGGGTCGAGCGAGACGATCGACGTGAGAATTGTCTCGTCGGCCTTGACCAGGTTACCCGGGTCGACCATTCGGCGGCTCAACCGGCCGCTGATCGGCGCGGTGACCTGGGTGAAGTCGAGATCGAGCTTGGCTCGTTCGAGCGCCGCGGTGTAGACACCGATGGCGGCCTTTCCTTCTTCGAAGTCGCCGTTGATCCGGTCGTATTCCTCGCGACCGATGGCGTTCTGGGCGATCAGCCGGACCGCCCGGTCGTGGTCCTTGGTCAGCCGGACGAGCCGCGCTTTCCCCTGTTCGAGCGTGGCCGCCATCCGATCGTATTCGGCCTTGTACGGGCGATCATCGATCTGGAAAAGTAATTTGCCGGCCTCGACCTCGTCGCCGTCCTGGAAGTTGACCTTGTCGAGATAACCCGTTACCCGGGCCATGACCTGAACCGTGTTGACCGCCTCGGTATGGCCGATAAATTCTTCGTAGTCGGTCACTTCTTGAAGAGTCGGTGTCGCCACGTAGACTTCGGGCGGTGCTGGTTTCGACTTCTCGTTCGCCTTGGTGTTCGAGCAACCCGAAGCGCAGACGGCGGAACAGGCGAGCGCGGCGATCCACCAATCACGTCGACACATATCGTTGCCTGCCTTCAAAAAGACGGGGGTGAGGAAAAACAGCGTCATCGGTCTCGATCGATCGCCGTGAGCGGACAGAATTTGCGGGAAATTCAGCGAGATAAATCGCTGACGGGTGGGACGGACACCGACGTTGACTCGACCGGGCTCTTGCGGACTCGCTCCGATTCGCTCAAGATTCCGTGAAACACGATATCGAGAATGTCGCGAGTCTGAGCCTCGGGTGACTGGCAGCGCCCGGTAAAATAGTTCGTGAAGATCGTTCCGTAGGCCAGGTCCATGAAGACCGTGGTGATTCGCTCGGCAGGCATGTCGCGAATCCGACCCTGAACGATCAAATCGCGATAAAGGTCGTGCCAGCGCACCTTGTTCCGTTCGCGATGGAGAAAATAGGTGGGAGTCTCCCGATTCTTGAACAGGGCTCGCTCAAGGATCAACAGTTCGACAAACTTGGGATGACGGGCAAAAAAATCCATGAAGGCATGGGTACCCACCTCGACCCTCTCGATCGGGTCGACCACGTTTGCGATTCGCGAATCAATGTGTAATCGGAGCCGACCCATCACTCGATCCGCCGCAGCCAGGAACAGGTCGCTCTTACTAGGAAAGTAGCGATAAATCGTTCCCTTACCGACCTGTAATTTTTCGGCAAGATCCTGAGTCATCGCGTCGGAATAGCCAAACTCGGCAAACAGGTCGGTCGCGGCATCAAGAATGGCTTCGCGACGGCTGCAATCATCCGACCTCGTCTCGCTCGAAAACGGTCGATCCGACACGGAAGCATCCATCATGACATGGCCTCGTATCGGAGATCGACGACTCTTGTCCTGGTCGGATATTGACGAAAACCACTCCGGACAATTCCGCCCAATCACGGCAAATCCGGGACCCGGACTGACTGGTCAGTCCGACTGTTGAATTTTAGGCAAATTTCTCCAGAACGTCAACCAGATGGTCGCGACACAATGACGTAAAGACCAATTCCATCAAGAATTTCGGTCGAATGTGAGATTTTCGCGACGGCTACTTACGGCGAGCGGCGATCGCTTCGACGGCGGCGAGCAACCGCTCGATTTCCTCGATCGTGGAGTAGCAAGCAGAACCGATCCGGACGAGACCCGGACGAGGAATTCCGAGCCGATGGATCGTTGTCGAGGCGTAGAAGTCGCCATGTGATGCAAACAAGCCCGAGCGAGCGAGGCTCCGACAGACGTCGTCCGAGCCGACTCCGTCGATGAAGAACGACACGGTTGGCGTTCGGTCGGACTCGGGCGGTGGGCCGAAGGTGGTGATCCGATCGATGGCGTTCAGTCCGGTCCAGAGCCGGCGAACCAGCGCCGAGGCTCGATGGTGCAGTTCGTCGAAGGTCGCCTTGAGTCGCAAGCGTCGGGTCGGGCCATCGGCCAACGACGCCAGGAAATCAATCGCCGCGCCGGTTCCGACGATTCCTTCGTGGTTTTGCGTACCCGTCTCCAAGCGGTCGGGTGCGGCACTCGGTGCCGGGCGGAGTTTGGGCACGTCGAGCGATTCGAGCAGTTCCGACCGCCCGTAAAGGATTCCCACGTGAGGTCCGTAAAATTTGTAAGCCGAGCAGGCCAGGAAGTCGCATCCGATCGCCCGGACATCCACCAGTCGATGCGGTGCGTAGTGGACAGCGTCGATGAAGACCAGAGCCCCGGCGTCGTGAGCCAGGCGAGTGGCCAGGGCCACGTCGTTGATCGTACCCAGCGCGTTTGATGCCCCGCCGATCGCCAGAAGTTTCGGCCCGAGTGCCAGTTTCGCGCGAAGGTCGTCCCAGTCGAGTTGACCGGTCTCGAGAATCATCGCGACGAACTGAGTTGTCAGACCACGCTCGCGAGCCAGGTCGAGCCAGGGGTCGATGTTGGCGTGATGATCGAGGTCAGTGACCAGCAACCCGTCGCCGGTCTGAAACTTTCGACCTAACGCCCGGGCGAGGTGGAACGTGAGCGTCGTCATGTTCTGGCCGAACACAATCTGATGCGACTCGGCGTTGAGAAAATCGGCGACGGCCCGACGTGACCCGGCGATCCGTTGGTCGGTTTCCTCGCTGGAGGGAAAGCACCAGTGGGTGTTGGCATTATGTTGCAGAAGATATTCGGTCATCTCCTGGACAACCGTCCGAGGGACCTGCGTTCCACCGGGTCCGTCGAAATAGGCGACCTCGCGCCCTTCGTGAACACGCTCAAGAGCGGGAAAATGGTCGCGGATCGTCTGAGTCGGCGCGACGGAACCAGGTTCCGGAAGGTTCGCGATCATGAACATCTCGGGAAGGGCCGGCTCGGTCGATCACTCGGAACAGGCTTGAAGCGTAGAAGAGCCTTCGGCAATCGTCAATCCCCGTGGCTAGCCAGACCTCGACGCAACTTTTAGGATGGGGACGCACACACGACCGCCTGGATCTCTAGATCTTACCGGAGCTCTTTTCGATGATCTGTCTGGCCGTCACGTATCTCATGAAGCCGGGAACCGAGGACGAGGTCGTCGAACGGCTCAAGAAGCTCACCGATGCAACCCGCCTCGAACCGGGTTGCCGGTTCTACCTGACGCATCGTTCGACCACCGAACCTCGCCAGTTTTTCCTGTACGAGCAGTACGACGACCAGGCGGCCCTCGACTTCCACCGAGCCACGCCACACTTCGCCGAGCACGTCATTGGTGGTTTGATGATCCACGCCGAGACCCGATCACCGGCGTTCTACAACCCTTTGACCGATTGACCCAGCGGGTTCGGTTGGCTGGCTCGGCAGCGATCGCGGTACGAACTCGAAGACCTGATAGTTCTCGAACTCGGCGCGACGGCCCGGCTCATTGATCGGAACGCGCAGCGTCTCGCGGCGGCGAAGTTCGTAGGTTTGTTGCATTGCTTCGAGCCACGCGACGACTCGAGAACTGTCCTGGTCCGGAGCCACTTCGAGCACGCAGCGAAGCGGGTGGTCGGAACGGACGAGAGCCAGTTCGGGGCGGCGGTGCGGCGGGTCAGGCGAATAAATCGCCTCGTTACAGAGCGCGACGGCAATTCCCAGGTGAATCGAGTTCCAGTCGGCGGCTTTATAGTCCCAACGGAGTGAGGCAACCTCGGCATTCCGCCCAAGTTCGCTCCAGAAACTTCGAGCGAACCGACGCGATGCTTCGGCTTGATAGGCTCGATAAGGGTGGCGATAGCCGGCAATCTGAGGAGCGATTCCGACAATCACCAGACCGACGCAACCCAGTTGCAGTAGACGCTTGCGTAGCGTCTGGGAACGTATCCTTTCGAGGATTCGCGCTGCACCAAGGCCAATCAAGAGGCAAAGCGCGGGAGCCGCGTATTGCATGATCCGGGCGGCCGAGCCATGCGGAGCCGGACCACCGTAAGGATAAAGCCGGAGAGCCGCCGCGACGATCGCCAGTCCCAGTGGACCGATCAGCACCCCGATCCGCGCCCACTGCCGCGATCGCCCGAGGACCGCCAGACCCACCAGGCCGGCAAGCAGACTCAAAACGCTGCCGCCCCGCTCGCCGCCGCAGGGATAGGCCAGCATGTCACCCGAATGGGCGACGACCAGCCAGCGCCCCAACCCGAGAAGGTCATTGACCGGCGGAAACGAGCGGACCCACATCTCGCTCATTCCCGGCGCCGCCGCAGACGCCTGGTTACGCGTAAAACCGACGTAAATAGCGGCGTATGCCAACGTAGAGGCCAATCCGACCGCCAACCAGGCAACCCTTACGCTCGCCAGCCGCGTCTGCCAGGCCGGCCAGGCCAGAGCCAGAAGAATTCCGCCCACGATAAACAACGAGGGATGCGACAGCAGGAACGCAATCGGGCAAAACGCCGCCAGAAGCCAGAACCAGCGCGACTGATCGGGCCGGCGTATCCACTCGAAAGCGATTGCCGTCAAGATCAGCGCGACCAGAAGGTCGGCCGAATACGGCTTCAGGTCGGCGGCGTGGCGGATCGGGTGGACCGAAACGGCCAGAATCCCGACCGCCAGCAACATTGACCGACCGTCGAGAATCCGTCCCGCCACGACCCGGAACAAAACCAAGGACCCGACCGAACATATCAGCGGGAACAGCCGAAGCGACCACTCGTGAAACCCAAGCAGACGGACCGCAAGTAATTCTGCCCAGAGGAATAAAAGTGGACAAACCTGGCCAAAATCGAGCGGGTCCACCAGGCCCCGATAATCGCGCTGGAGAAGATTGACGGCGACAAACGCCTCGTCCCACCAGAGCGGAAAATGGAGAAGATAGGCAAAGACTCGGAGCCCGACTCCGAGCGCAACAAACCCCCAGGCCCAGCGACCCCAGCCTCGAACACCATCAGCCTGGTCGGCTGACTCCGTGGGCAACTCGGATGGAACAGTCAATGGTTTCGGGTCCAATGGTTCAGAACCCTTGTCGATTGGGTGACTCGGTCGGGAATCGTGGAGCGCGGGGATGGTAAAAGTCGGCCGAAATCCGTACAACCCCAAATTCCTGAGGAATCTTCGACGAGCCTCACAAAGGACGTTTATTATTATTGGAAAGGACAATGCCTTCACTCCGATCGACAATCGTTCACCGGGAATCCCGACGATCTTCTTTCGATCCAGCCGACTGATCCGTCGCGTCTTTCGCCAGGAATCTTCTTAACATGCAAACGGGCCGGTAATATAATTAGAGTGGATGATGTGCGACGAAGCTCATCTATTTTGCCATGGCGGCATTTTGAGTCGCTGAGGGATTTTCGGGAACCGAGATCATCGATTCATTCTGGCGATCTCGCGACTGTCGGGAAGCCGAGACAATCGGTTTTTCTCCCTGAGATCCCCATGACCTTCCGGGCGATCATTCGTGACTGAACCCATCCCAAGCTCAACGATCGAGCCTGCCTCGAAGACCGTGTCGGACTCCAGAGTAGCGGCGCGTACCGACCGTCTTCGAATTCTGCTGGCCGATCCTCAGACGCGACGCCGATCTGCCAGTGCGAATTTCCTCGAACGGCTCGGGCACGAGGTCCAGACCGTCGCGAGCGGGACCGAGGCCGTTCAGAGTTCCGAGCAAACCGATTTCGACCTGATCCTGGTCGAACTTCGCTTACCTGGACTCGATCCGCTCGCGACCGTGAACCTGATCCGCGCCAACCAGCACCGGCGAGGCGGTCGCGTCAGGATCGTTGGACTGAGCGAGCCCGGTCAGCGCGTCGATCAACGGCGAGCCATCGAAGCGGGAATGGACGATTGCCTGAACAACTCCTTGAATGAACAATCCTTTGACAAGATGCTCCATGTCGTCCGGCCCGTTGTTGAGCCGATTCTTGTCGACCGGACCAACTTCTGGAGTCTCGATCCCGAATCAATCCGGGCGGCCTTTCCGATGGCGCCTTCAGCGCTCTCGCTGGTCGTCCGATTGTTTCGCGAAAGCTGTGTCGAGCGGCTAGGACGCATGGAGGAGGATCTCAAGAGTGCCGACCTCGTGGGGGTGGCCCAAGGTGCCCATGCGCTTCGTGGTTCGCTCGGAATGTTCGCGTCGGCCTCCACGCTTCGGATTCTCGTGGATCTCGAAAACGAGGCCCGCCAGGGTGATCTCGATAGCGCCAGGCAACTGCTGCCCAGGCTGGTGGAGGCGATCGCGAACCTGAAGCCGACGCTCGACCAGCTCGAAGCCGAAACGGGCGACCCGCCCGATTGCTGATCACCCCGAGCGACCCCGACGATCAGAGGTTTCCTTCAAGCCCTTGCTGATGGAAGTAATGCTCGACCTGGTCCTGGTTCGCGAGCAGCCATTCGATCGTCGGCTCATGATTCATCGCCTTGCGGATAACCTTGGCGGTCGCCTCGCGATGCGTGGCGAAAAGCGCGGCATGGTCGAGATTCTCGATCGCGACCACGCTGGGGTCGAGCCAGACCGAATAGATGATGCCCAGATCATTGACCTTGTCGAGCGGTATCGAACCGGCTCGAACCGCGTCCAGCACGCCATGAGCAATCGCAGCCTGAACGGTCCCCATC
>JAJYCH010000100.1 GCA_021778575.1 Planctomycetota bacterium | reverse complement strand
CAGCAAGGGGCCGCTCCCCTGGCGGCTGCTGGCTTATCTGCTCGAGGTCTCGCCGGAAGTCGAGGGCATCCGCGCCGCCGTCCGCAAGCGGATGATGGACGAGCCGCGGATCACCGCGGGCGAGAAGGCGCTCGACCGGATGCTCCTGGCGCTTCGTGACGGCGGTTTCGTGACCCTGAGCCCCGAGCCGCCAGCGCCGCCCGAGGCCGGCCAGCTACCAACGCCTTACACGCCGATCCTCGCCCAGCCGACGCCTGCGCTGGGAAAATTGCTGGCGTTCCGGAGTATCCATCCACTCTATGGCGCCTTCTTGACCGAAATCCTGGCCGGGGCCGATGCCGACGAGCGAGTGCAAGCGATGGAGAGCGCCCTGGACGTGCCCGGCCCGGTCCGGAAACGTCTCCGGGTCCCGCTCAAGTTGCTGGAGTCGGGCGCCCTCGCCACCTCGAAGCTCGACGCCGAGCTGATCCATCGCGGGCTCATGGCCTCGCAGGTCGAAGAAGAGGAGGGCGACGACGAAGACGATTGGGAGAAGCGGCCGCCGACCTTGGCGGAGAAGCTCCGGCTCTATTTCGACCACTGCTACCCCGATATCACCGACGTCCGCTCGAACCCGCTCTGGTGCGTCGGCGAGCTGATCGAGTTCGGCGGCAACTTCAACAAGTTCGTGACGACCCTCGACTTGACCAAGCAGGAGGGGATCATCTTCCGCCACGTCCAGCGGATAATCATGCTTTGCGGCGAGTTCGATCGGGCCTGCGCCCTCGAGGTCGACGCCGCCGCTTCCACCATCGCCTGGCGGACCGAGCTGCGAGAACTGGCCGCGAAGCTGACCGAGAGTTGCCGGGTCGTCGACCCGACCAGCACCGATCAACTGATCGCGAAGATCGGCGAGCCCGACGTGATCGATGCCGAGGCGGCGAAGCTCGCCTGCGGGGCGACCTGAGAGCGCCGCCCTCTCAGTCAAGTTGAGATGGCCTTATTCACTGGCTCTTGATTGGCTAGCCTACTCCTTGAAAATTGACATGGGTCTTCATGACGGGGCGACCGGGCGGAATGGCCGCGAAGCACCGAACCCATGCGGCACGCGGGCCGTAGACATCGCCAAAAGAAAGATCCCGCTTACGCCGATCCCTACTTCCTTTCAAGATCACTGACAGTCTCCCGGTACACCTCCTCGAACTCCCGGTTAAGCTCGTCCGACCAGGGTCCAGGGAAAACGCTCTCCCCAGTCGTAGCTTCGAACGCTTCGGGGCGGCTCCACCAGGTCTCTGCCAGCGTCGAATCCTCTGAGGCGATCTTGTAGGCCCTGACCAATTCGAGAAGGCGATGTTCCACCGAAGCCGACCTGCATGCGATGGCCAGCCCTTCGCGGATCGCTCCGAAGACCAGTTCTCGGAGGCCATTGGTATGCCCTTCAACTCCAGTTCCCGGATGATCGTAGTCCTCTCTGCAATCCTCGACATCGTAAGACGAGTATCCCCGACATGCGATCGGCCTGACCTCATAAACCGCGCACTGGCCCGCCTCGAGGAAAGGACAATCCAGCCTGACGCGATCCCTCTGGTTCATGTCCATCCCCTCGGTCGCCGAGATATTGGCCTCGACGCGACGAGCGAGCGACAATCGGCGTTCATCGTCGAACTGCTCGCGAACAAATGCGGCGATGGACAAGACCTCGGGAGCTGAAGCCGCGACCGGAACCATGCAGCAATAAGTGCATCCGCTTCGGCATGCCACTCGGTGCCCGTCACGACAGTCGGCGTGAACCTGCGCGATCGACTGGTCGGTGAAATCGTAAGTATTTCGCGCCAATTCGATCGTTCTGAGGACCGTCGGCATCTCTGACAGGATCTTCAGCGATTCCCTGGCCGCCATAATCCGAACGCTCGTGACGACCGGCTCCTCGGTGAATTTCTCCGGAATGGCGGAAGGTAGAGCACGCTTCGCCTTTCCAGCAGGATGTTTGCGTCGGTGGGGCTTGCGTGGCATTGGGATGGTTTCTCACGCCGGTAACGATGAATCAGTAGCGCCCCTCTGAACTGTGATTTGGGGCGGTAGGGGCTGGAACGAGGCTAGTCCGTCAATCGTTCCTTCAGATATGGTCCTAGATTGTGAGCAGATCGCCACAGCGTGCCGATGTTGGCTACGGTCTTGCCGTTCTCGATCCCAATTCCGAAATAACCCCGCATAAAGCCTCTCATCATTTCGCCGGGCATCATCGCCCGTGCAGATGGAGGCGATTGCAGATTGCAATAATGGTCAAGCACTATTTATTGCGTGGCGCAACTACCAGAACTGAACCAAGGGCGTATGGAACGTCAGTCCGGGAAGAAACAGACCCGGAAGCCTGTGACGTTGAAGCCATCGGCCTGCCGGACCCGAAGGCGGTGATACACGCGGCAATTCGCCGCGCTGAAGAGCCAGCAACCGCCACGCGCGACCCGAAACTCCCCGGTTTCTGGCCCCTTTGGGTTAGTGGTATCATTTTCGAGGTACGGGCCATACCGGTCTTGGCACCATTGGAAAACATTGCCGTGCATGTCGTAGAGGCCCCATGCATTTTTCCTGAGCTTGCCTACCGGCTGAGTTCGCTTGCCACTGTTGCTCAAGAACCAGCCCGCGGCTTTCAGGGACTCCTCCCCGTCACCGGTATAATACTCGGTCGTCGTTCCCGCGCGGCAGGCGTACTCCCACTCGGCCTCCGTCGGCAGACGGTAAGGCCGCCCGTCTCGCCGACTCAACTCGTCGCAGAACTTCTTGCAGTCGTCCCAGGAGACCATCTCTACCGGAAGGTCATCAGCTTTGAAAGAGCTCGGATTGTTGTCGTCCATCACTTTCTTCCACTCGCCCTGGGTGACGGGATAAACACCCATGTAAAACCCCCGAGTGATCCGGACTTGGCGGACCGGTTTCGCGTCGTCATCGCCTCCACCCATGAAGAAATCGCCCGGGTTGATCCAGGCGAAATGCATTTCGACGGAGTTGACATACGACTCGCGCGGCACCGCGTTATTTGGCGTAGGGGGGTCCGCCTTTTGTGTGCTCGGCGGGGATTCTGGCCCGTTCGTCAGAAGGACAGGACGGTCGGGTCGCGGGGTTTTCTCGGAATGGGGATCGATACCCGTTACCGGCTCTTCGTTGCGTCGTCCCGCTTCGATGCCGCCCCGAGAGAGAACGACAGCGGCGCCGATTGCGGCACACAGCAAGCCCAAAAGTATAACGCCGTTCACCAAGGAAAGCAGCCGTCGCTTGCGAACAGGTCTGCCCGAGTTTCGCTCATCAATTCTTGTCAACGCGGCGGGCAACTCTCCGTGTCTCCCAGCACCCCGATAGCCGGCCCGCGTCAGGAGCGACTCAACCGTCTCGCCCAGTTTGTGAAGGTGGTCCTGCAGCGGTGGCGTGAATGCGTCGAGCCCGTGCGAGGCACTAATGAAGTATTCCAACGATCTCGTGGGCTGTACCAACTCGATGCGCAACGGGATGATGGGTAAGCCTCGGCTCACCGCCCGCTCGACCTCGCGCATGACCTGCGGGGAATCGTTGGCACTGACGGAAAACACCAGGACAATGACGCGGCTCGCCTCGATGGCATCGACGATCGCCTCTGCGTAGGGAAGGCCGGGCAACACGTCCCGCGGGGCTATCCAACAGCGACACGTCCGGTCTTCCAAGTAGGCACAAACGGCGTTGGCAATGGGTGTGTCTTTCGACGAGTAACTAATGAACACATCATGTGCCATGTCACGAAGCCCTCCGGTCGCCTCCACAGCCTGGAAGTGCTCCAATAGCTTGCGATATTCCCCAGGAGTCGCTTTCCGTCGTGCGATGAGTAACCGCCTTTTCTACCAT
Organism: Planctomycetota bacterium; assembly: GCA_021778575.1. Taxonomy (GTDB): domain Bacteria; phylum Planctomycetota; class Planctomycetia; order Isosphaerales; family Isosphaeraceae; genus Tundrisphaera. The sequence continues at coordinate 6,143 of JAJYCH010000100.1, read as the reverse complement.
CTTCGCCGTTCTTCAGCGAACGGCACTACTCCGGCGGGACGGGACGCAAGATCCAGCATGGTCCGCTCGGCTGAGCGATGAAACCACGAGAGGTCACCAGCGTTGCCCAGCCGCAGTTTACGCCCGGAGACCTGCCGCATCAGCACCTGCGAGGCTCGGGGATTCCCCACCGAATGAGGAGTTAAGCCGACCGGGCCCGGCGGCCATCGGAGCTTAACCGTGGCGCCAAGCGGACGCAATACCCCAGGCCCGGGGACGGTCGGCCTAACAACAAAGCTCAGCGGACCCGCACCGCCGAGATGCGGCATGATAACACAGTAAGCGTCGCGGCGGTGCGGGGTCCGCTGCAGCGCGAGGTTAGGCGGTCAGCCGTCGCCGCTCATGGCCCGCTCGACGATCTGCTCCACGGTCGGCTCCGGCTTGCTTGGGTCGTGAGGAAAGCCGTTCGGCCAGAAGATGAGGTCGCTCCCGTCCGGGTGCTTGCAGTTGGCGATGAACAACTCCACGTCCGCGTAAGCCTCTTCCTCGGTCCCATCGGCTCGGCTGATGCGATCGACGAGGGCGAGCATCTCGTCCTGCGACAGGTCGCGACGTAGCGTCATCGGTTCGACTCCGCCGCCTAACCATTGCTTAAGCAGAAATCATTCTGCCTAACACGATTGAGAATTCTGTCTAACGCCGGGCGACGGCTTGAGCCACCCTGAATTGAATTGTAACCCAGCGAAACCGGGATTTCCAGATCCCGTGGCCACCTTTTTTGGCCATCTACTCCGAACCTCATTCTGGTCAGCGCTCAGGATTCGTGCAATAAATAAAGAAATAAAAATATGTTTTTTTCTATTTTAATTTTGCCGAACTAAAACCCTGACAAACCCTCGAAAACCACGGGAAATTGCTTGAATCGTTGGAAACCTCCTGCCGCTGTAAAATAGCCATTAATTCCCTGCCCACAAAAAACTTACGTCGCACCAGACCTCTCGCTTCGGGATCGTGAGGTCGGAGGTTCAAATCCTCTCGCCCCGATTTACATTGCAGTGGCATTGGATTCACGTTGCGGTCGTGTTGACCGGTGCTGGCGGGAAATGCTCCACATGCGGTTCTCCGTTGCGTCCGAAATAAATGACGCGACGACCGGTGATCTGGACAAAGTAGCCCACGCAGCCTGCGGCCATCGTCTTGCGAATGAAGTCCAGATAGGTATGCTCGTTCCGCTGACTCTGGCGAACGGCGGCTTCAACAGCCGATGCTGAAAAATCCGTAGCCGTTGCGTGAGACGGATGGAGCGTGGCGACAACCAGCGAGTCGCCATCCGGGAGATAATAGGTGATTTCCTGACGGCTGTAGTCTGCGTGATACCGCTCTACGCCGATTTGAGCGAGCCTGCCGACGATTTCAGGAAAGGCCATCTCTCCGGTCAACGCACCTCGTGCGCACCCTTGAATAACCTGTGTTTGTTCTGCCTTCATAATTTCTCCTTTGTGGTTCGTGATTACGGATTCAATCAACTGGCAAATCTTTCCAACCGTGCCGACGGACAATGTCTCGAAGCAGGTTCTCCAGCTTGGTTCTCTCAATTGGCTTCAAATGCCCGAAGAATTCGCGATCATTCTCGTCGGCAAGCTGAGCCAAGACTGGCACGAGCCGCTTTCCTGCCGCTGTGAGTTCAACGGTCTGATAGCGCCGGTCGCCTTCCGAAGACGAACGTACCGCCAGCTTCTTTCGGGCAAGTCGTTCGACAAGCTTGGAAACCGCCCCTCGCGTCAAACCCACTTTGTCTGCAAGCAGACTGGGATTTGCCGCTCCTGTGTCAAGCATCTCGCGCAGGATGACCCACTCCGCAACCGTAACCCCTTCAGCCTCGACCTTCCGTGCGAAGGCGTGTGATACGTGGTTGGAGACATACCGCAGCCAGTATCCCGTATGGTCTTCCAGTGTGCTTGTCGGCTTCTTCAGAGCCATTCTTCCTCCAATAGTTTCCTAGGAAACTGTATCGGCGAGCCGAGGCGGTGTCAACAAGGAAATTCGGAAGCTCTGCCTCCGCCCGTGAGTAACTGAAATCACGGGAATGGCACTCGACCGCGCAAGCAAGTGAGTGAGTGTTATGCGGAAACCAGAGCCGTGATGAACGCGATGTCACCGATGGATAAGTGCAATGTCAACGCTCTGATGCCTCTGGTAAAAAGTTCTAACGGTGTCCAGTCGTCCCGACTGAGACTGGATAACGACTTAGGTCGATTCTAGGAGCTTGTCCGAGTATTGCCTTTCAGCCCTGACTTTCGAATAATCCCCAGACGCTTCTCGAAATTGACTCAGGGTGGCATGAACAAGTCGTTTCGCGATTGGTCCAATGACCAGAGCTACCTCTTCCCGCCATCGCCTCACGACTGGCTACCCGAGGGCGACCTCGTCTACTTCCTCCTCGATACCGTCGCCACCCTCGACCTCTCCCCGATCCTCGCCCACTACGAACGCGAGCTTCGCGGACAGCCGCCATTCCATCCCAGGATGATGGTCGCTCTCCTTTTGTACTGCTATGCCACGGGCACTCGATCCTCAAGGAAGATCATGCGGCGGTGCCAGATCGACGTCGCCTGCCGCGTCATCGTCGGTGAGGATGCTCCCGACTTCCGCACCATCAGCGACTTCCGCAAGATCCACCTGGCTCGCCTCGAAGCCCTCTTCGTCGAGTTCCTCAAACTCTGTGCCCTGGCCGGCCTGGCCAGGGTCGGCACCATCGCCCTCGACGGCACCAAGGTCAAGGCTAATGCATACAGATATAAAGATATGATCTGAAAATGAATGAAGGCCGAAGAAGCCCGGCTCAAGGCCGAGATCGCCAAACTCCTTGCCGACGCCGAGGCCACCGACAACGCCGAGGATTCCGAGCACGGCCCCCACCGTCAAGGAGACGAACTTCCCGACGAACTGGCTCGTCGTCAGAGCCGCCTGGCGAAGATCCAGCAGGCCAAGGAACTGCTGGAAGAACGAGCTCGGAGCGAGGCCTCCGAGGAAGCGGCTCGGCGCCAGGCCGAAGGGGAAATCACCGCCCAAAACGCCACCGGCCGAGGCCGTTCCCGGCCCCAAGGATCAGATCAACTTCACCGATCCCGAGTCAGGGTCGGGAGCTGTATGCGCAGCGAAAGGGGATGATCGAGCCGATCTTCGGGCAGTTGAAGCAGGTGCTGGGTTTCCGCCAGTTTTCGATGAGGGGCCTATCGTCGATGCGAGGCGAGTGGCGACTGCTGGCGAAGGTGCACAATTTGTTGAAGCTGTGGCGGAATGATCAGAGAGTGGTAATGGCGGGTTGATTCCGGCTTGCAATCACCCCGAAATGAGCTCGCGGCGAGCCGTCTGGGACCTTCCCAGTCGATTTCAGAAGGGTTTTGGACGCTAAAGGATGCCACTGGGCAAGTCCAAGCCAGAAAAGAACCGGCGCCAGCAGCCCTGGAGCGTTATTCGGACGAACTCCTAGGAGGGTGGCCGGCCCGACCAGATGTTCTACTGCACCAAGCTCGACTGGGACGTGTGACAGATTCTTTCGACCTGCGCCGGCCGATGGTCGATCGAGTGTACATTTGAAAACAGCAAGCAACTTATGGGACTGGGTGAGCAGGCCAACCGAGTGTCCAAGGCCGTCGAGCGAACCGCGCCGATGGTGTTCTTCATGGAGAGTGTGGTGGTGACGTGGTTCGATCGGGTCGGCCATGAGTTCGTCCGATTTCCGACTCGCCCTTGGTACAGCCGAAAGAAGGAACCGTCGTTCGCCGACATGCTGACGACCTTGAGGTGGGTCAGCTACGAAGAGAAAACCGAGCCACTATTGCCGGAGGAGAGTGAGCTAAAAACCTGGGTTACCCAACTCACCGAGCTTCTCAGTCGAGGGGAATATGGGCCGCCCCGGCCTCGAATCGCTGGCTCTCAGATGACTCAGACACCGTCCGCCGGCGAGGATTCCACCCGCCGGATCGATCGCGGTACGTCTTCAAATCTGCGAAACTTGAACTTGGTTTTTGATGAGGAGCGATCCTCAACAGGTCACTTCCGTAGTCGTCGGTAAACAAGGCAGATACCGAGGCCGAAGAGGGTCGAGACGATTGAGGCGGGTTCAGGTACCGCGTTCGACCCGTCGACGGTGATCGTGCCGTTCGTGGGTGTGAAGCTCAGATTGTTCCCGCCCGCATCCGACAGCGATGTCGCCCCTCCGATCCCCTGGAGCGTGACCGTGTGAGCACCAATCACCGCGTTCGAGGCGACGGTGTAGGTGATGTTCACGAGGCCGTACGCGTCGCCGGGGTTAAGGAGAGTTCCTCCCATGAGGGCGAAATCGTTTCCCGACGCCGAGGTCGCGGTTGAGCTCGAAGAGAGACCGAGATCGTTGGCGGAAGGAAAGATAAAGGTCGTGCCTGTGTTTGATGAGATGCCCGTGATCGAAATTCCCTGTCCGCCGTCGATGGTCAACGAGACCGAGAACCCGCCGATGGAAATCGACTGTGTCGAGGTCGGGTCGTCCTTGACGATGACGTCGAACGAGCCGGATTGCCCCTGGAGCGTCGTTGAAGGCTGGACGATCAGGTCGAGGACGAGTCCCGCCCTCGACGGAGTCGCGTTCCAGAGGAGGAAAAGTAAAACGAGGCTAAATGTTAGCCGTGATCGTGGGATGGTAACCATCGTGGGCTATCGCTCCTGGTCTACTGATGAAGTTTCGCTAGGGGAAGTTGGCCGGGTCGATCAATCACTCCCAATCCGTTGGCAGGATTGCACGGCCAAGGGTTGGCTTTTTCTGGAATTCCAAGCCTGGAACCGGTCGTCAAGGCAGGCGAGTCCCGATCAGTTTGCGGTCTTTGGTAAGGTCGGTCACGTTCACAGTACCATTCCCGTCGATATCAGCCCAGATTGAGTATTGATTGGTCGCGACGAGGTTGCGAATAGTCACCACGTCGGCAGCCGATACCTGGCCGTCACCGTCAACATCTCCAGGGAGGACGGTGAGGCTGGTGCTGAACAGGTCGGCGGCAATGTTCGGGCCTTTGCCGAACAGCGGGGCGGCGGTCTCGCCATTGAGCGACAGCATCAATCGGTCGACCCCGATCGCCGAGGGCAAGGTCCAGGTTGCGGTGTTGGTCGCGGAGTTGTAGGTAAGATTGGACGTCGCGTACGACGGGACGTTCACTCCGGTGAGGCTCAGCATCGACTGGGTCACCTGAACCGGGTCGCTGAAGATCACATCGATGGCGTTGATGTCGGTGAAAGGAAGGTCTCGGTTCAAGCCGATCAGCGAAATCGATTTCTGGCCATATTCGACCCGAACATCCATCACCTTGGGCTTCACCGTCATGGTGCCGTCTTGTTCAAAAGTGACCGAATATTTCGCGGCACTCGAGCTATTGACGACCCGCTGGATCGGATAATAGCTCGCCACGCTGGTCGAGGTCGCCGTGTCGGTGATAGTCGCGTTAACGTTGACGTTTGCCGTGACCGCATTCTCGCCAAGCACGAACCCGGTCAGATGGTAGGTCGGTGTTGGCACGGTGTCATAATGGTTCATCGTCTGGTTATCGACGACCAGTGTCAGCGCGGCCTTGCTGACGGTTTGCGTGAAGTTGGTGGAGTTTGTCGCGGCGTAGTTGGAGTCGCCCAGGTAATCGGCGATGACCGTGTGGTTGCCCGCTCCGAGGCTGGCGATGGTCACGCTGGCGGCCTGCCCGGAGACGAGCGTCACCGGCGAGCCGAGGTTTGAGCCATCGACCACGAACTGGACGTTTCCACCCGGCGTTGGGCCGCCTGCGGGAGGGTTAACCGTGACAGTGAAGCTGATCGACTGGCCGTAGGTCGAGTTCTGAAGAGTCGTGCCGGTTGTGACTCCCGCGACACTCCCTTGCTGGACGGTGAGGGTTCCCTGGCCGAAGCTTGCGGAGGGGAAGTCATAGTTGGCGGCGGTGAGATTACCGGCGTTGTTGACGGTGATCGGATAGGTTCCCGGAGTGCTGGCGGTGGTGGCGGTGGTGCTCAGATTCGCCGTGCCGGTGATGCTGGCGGAGGCGGCGTTCTCGCCGAGGACGAAGCCGGTGTAGTGTGCGGTGAGTGTGGGGTTGGCCTGGCCGACGGTCTTGTTGAGGTTGTCGGGTATGAGGGCGAGATGGGCC
>JAJYCH010000099.1:6752-10010 GCA_021778575.1 Planctomycetota bacterium | reverse complement strand
AACGCCTCGCGGTGTCCATTCGGGCATGTGAACGCCGTTCGGTACGTACACGAACGCGAGTCTCGTCGGAGCATCGCTGGTCGTCGGGGACGCTCGAACCGGACTGGCAACCATCGCCTCAAGCATCGGCAACGCGACCGACGCGCCAAGACCTCGCAAGACCGTTCTGCGTGAGAGCATCTTCATGGGACTGGTTTACCACTCGAACGTGATTGGAACGGCGGACTGGTAACGATCGCCAGCACCAGGCTCGAAAATCGATCACCGTCGCGTCGGGTCTGGCGGACGATCTCGTCGACAAAGCAACGGTCGAACGGCCGGAGACCTCGGCCGAGGGCATAGATGAGCATCTTCTCGGCCAGGCAGCGACGGAAGCTCTCGCTTCGCGATTTCAAGGCCACTCGCAGCTCGGCAAATCCGGAAAATGGTTGACCGCCGGGAAGTTGGCCCGAGGCATCGATCGGCTGGCCATCGTCGGTGGTTCTCCAGGCACCAATGGCATCAAAGTTCTCGAGCCCAAAACCGATCGGGTCCATCCGGGAGTGGCACGACGCGCAAGCCGGGTCAAGCCGGTGCCGCTCCATTTGCCGGCGGATCGAACCCGAAGGCGCGACACCCTCAATCGCCTGCAACCCCTCGACTCCCTCGGGCGGGGGCAGAGTCGGCATCCCCAGAAGTGTGTCCAGCACCCACCGGCCACGCTTGACGGGGGAAGTCCGTGTCGGATTCGCATTGACCGTCAGAACGCTCGCGTGAGCGAGAATTCCACCGCGGCGCGGGTCGGTCAACGAAACCCGGCGAAACTCCGCTCCCAACACGCCGTTGATTCCATAATGGCGGGCCAGGCGTTCGTTCATAAAAGTGAAATCTGCATCAACAATTTCGATGACTTTATGATCTTCATTGATGATCGCAGCAACGAATTTTTGAGTTTCTTCGATCATCGCGGTACGTAGAGACTCATCGAACTCAGGAAACCGGGTCGAATCGGGGGTCACGCTTCGGAGCGCCCGGAGCTGGAGCCACTGGGTCGCGAAACCATCGACCAGCCCCTTCGAGCGACCACTCGTGAGCCAGCGACGAACCAGCCTCGCGAGATTGTCGCCCGATCGCAACTCACCGCGAACGCTCAGGCGATAAAGCTCGTCGTCGGGAGGGCCGCCCAGCACGAAGTAGGACAACCGGCTCGCCAGCGCGAAATCATCGAGCGGCGACGAGCCGTTCCCATCATCGGTTGCCGATCCCTCCTCGACCAGAAACAGGAACCGAGGCGAGATCAACACGGCCTTCAGCGCATGACGGATCGCATCGGGAAGTTCATCCCCTTCGTTGCGAGCCGACTCGACCAAACCCATCAAGCCCGATAATTCCAACTGGGTCGCCGGGCGGCGGAACGCCCGATCAGCGAACGCTCGGACGATCTCGTGAATCCGACGATCCTCCGCCACCTGGCGATCCTCAACCACTGGCGGAGCCGGTTCAAGCCGGCCGATTCGCTTGATCGGCTCGTTCCGGACGGCAAAAATTGGCTTACGTTGACTCAACGGGATCTCGTCGGCAGCAGGATTGAGGATTCTCGACCAGACTTCCGGCGATCGGACGGCCTCGTCGAGAGCCTGGTCGGCTGCGATCAGATACCGTTCGATCAAGATTGGCGGAACCGCCAGAACATCGCCAAGCCGGTCGAAACCTTCGCCGAGATCGTCGTCGGGAAACGAAGCCGCGAGCTTCAGGTCGCGATCGAATCCGAACAGGTCGCGGATTGTCTGATCATATTCCATCCGGTTGAGCCGCCGGAGCGTGACTCGGCCTGCATCCTGATCGGGGCTCTTGCATCCAAAGATCTCGTTACTGACCCATTCATCGATCACGGAGATTTCGGCGGTGTCGGGCTTCGGCTGACCCACCGGCGGCATCGCGCCCGACCGCAAGACGTCGGCCACTCGACCCCAGTTCGTCGGATCAATCGCATGGGGATCTCCGCCGACGACCCCATCGAGCACGATCCCGCCTTGGTTCGACTCGGCGGCATGGCAATCGATGCAATAACGCTCCAGAATCGGAACCACGTCCCGCTCGAACCGATGGGGACGATCCCCGGTCGCTTCGACCCTGGTCACCGAGGAGATCGTATTCGGTTCCGGCCGGCAACCCGAGGCACAGGCCAAGAGCAACAGGGAAAATACGAACGTTTTGTTCATGTTTTTATTCTTTACCACCAGAAAAATGGCTTGCCGTTTCCGGCAAGCCATTCCGTGCGAAAGCCGGGTGGATCACTCGTTTGCGACACGCTTATTAATAGCTATCGCCGTTGATGATCTCGCCACCGGCGCGGGTGACGAGCGCGGCGACGATCTGGACGGAGAGTGTCTCCTTGAGGTAGTGGACCGAGCCGTCGGCGAACAGGGCGTTGGCTCCTCCCGGATGGAACGAATAGATCTCGTTATTGCTCGTGCAGTTGATCATGCAAGTTCCGCCGCGAATTCCATTCTGACGCCCTTGCGCACCGGCGATGATCGAGTAGGTGAACTGGTCGGCCCAGGCTCCGCCGCCACTGCTGACCGGTTCGATCACGCCATCGACCGCAAGACCATTGACCTCCGACCGGTAAATCTGCCGGAAGCCGTTGTAACCGATTGGCTTGGACCCACATTCCGAGACGATCAAGGTATTCGACGTGCCGTCGAGGATCGACGCCAGTCGGATCGTTCCCGTGATGGCCGGGTCGGTAAGCGTTCCCGAGTTGATCGCCGGGGTACTCGAAGTGACCGTGACCGGATTGCCGACCATCGCCACGTAGCCTGGGCTCATCCCGGCGGCGAGCAGCGGGACCTGTGAGATTCCCGGGATCGGGAAATAATCCGTCCGTCCCCAGATCTGTGTCGGCGGCGGATTGAGGTTCTTGACACCACCACCACCGCCCACGCCTCCCGGGGTGCAGGTATCGCCGCCGCCATTCCCATAAGGACCCCAGTTTGCGTTGAAGTAATTGATCGTCGATGGTCCGGGTGACGACGGGCAGAGCAGCGTATTGATCGCCACCGAATAGGCGGAATTCGTTCCACTGTGAGCCCCGGAGCTGGGTGGGATGTTGGCGGTGTCGAAGGTCGATTGACTGAAGTTAATCAGGTTATAGACATTCGACTGCTCCATATAGGGCAGAATCTGGGCGAGGAACGAACCAGCGGCGGTCGGGATTGCCGCCTGCGCGTCGGCGTTGAGATCGGGCGTGCTCAATCGCAAGACATCGCCCGGCAA
>JAJYCH010000099.1:0-6742 GCA_021778575.1 Planctomycetota bacterium | reverse complement strand
ACGTGCTCTCGAAGTTGAGAGTCCCCAGGCCGATCTGCTTGAGGTTGTTGACGCACTGTGTGCGTCGAGCGGCCTCGCGAGCCGCCTGCACCGCGGGCAAGAGAAGCGCGATGAGGACCGCGATGATCGCAATCACCACCAGGAGCTCGATCAGGGTGAAGCCACGACGGGCTGTCTTCGGGTCGTTGATCATCGGATTCAAAATCTCCATGAAGTTGGGGCAGACCACCCCGATCCAGGTTGAAATTCCAGCATTCCGGGAAACATCACGCGGGATGTTCATAGCTCAATCAGTCAGTTCGATGACCGAGAGCTTGTTTTTTTCCGCCTTGATCTCGACGGTCACCCGGGGGTGCGTTCCGTCGAAGTAGCGACCCTTGAGCCGGTCGTCGGCGATGAGCAAGGGCTTGCCCTCGCGGGCGACCGCCTTGCCGACACTTTTCGCGGTCTCGACACGGCGAGTGCGCAGCGGCCCCTGTCGCCACTCGATCAGCACCGCGTACTGGCCAGGCGAGATCCCCGAACCCTTGTCGCCCGACTCAAGATAATACCAACCGTCGGACCCCACCTGACCAAGGGCCGCCTCGCCGCCCGATGCGTCGGGACCAACCCGGTGAAAGTACAAGATCGCTCCGGAAGCCGGCTCGCCCTGATACATCACCTGCCCGTAAGCGGGGTAGAGGCCGTTCGATTCGCCGCAGCCGGCGCAGGGACTGGCCAGGGCGCAGGCCAGCAGCGCCATCCTCAAATTCCTACGCATTCCGCTCGTGGTTCCTCGATCACTGCTCAGCAACCGCTCAACGGATCAAAACCAATCCACCAAACCGGTTGCTCCAAGCATCGACGGGCAGAGAAAGCATTATCCGTGCCATGCCTCTCGTTGATCGCACATGTCATTGACAACAAAAACGTTATGAAAAATCGCCTGGGGCTGATCGGCGATCCGTCAGCGGGTCTTCGTGCATTTCGCCCGAGAACAGTGGAATCTTGCCCGACGGCGATTCGGGCTCAGGGAGAGACGTCTTCACTTCTTCGTGAAGATCGATTTCGGGATCATGGCGTGAACCCCCTTGGTTCCGTCAACCACCTGGGTTATGTGGAAGTCGACCGCGATACTGGAGAGCATGTAGGCATCGTCACGACTGAGTTTTTTCTCGGTCACGAGCAGGTCGACCGACTCGCGAACGGCGATCTTCATGGCTTCGGCCAGATCTTTATCAATCCCCATGGCGATGAAGTGAGTCGGGGTCTCGGCCCTGGGCCATTTCAGATGGATGTCCTTCCGGACAACGAATTCGAGCGAGCCGATCAGCGAGGTCTCCAGCGCCGTGATATCGACCTCGCCATCCCCCTGGCCGGCGTGACCATCGCCAACCTCGAAGAGGGCTCCGACGATATGCACGGGGATGAACAGAGTGGTCCCGGCGACAAGTTCCTTGTTGTCGAGGTTCCCCGCGTGGATGCCCGGCGGGGCACTGCTGACCCGTCCCGACGCCTCGGGAGGGGCAACCCCCATGCTCCCGAAAAACGGCCGGAGCGGAACCTCGATCCCCTCGGCAAACCTCGCGATCATTTGCTCACGGTCGAGCGGAATGATCTTCATCTTCGAATAGGGAAAATCTTCGGGAATGGCCCCACTGGTCCGGCCAAAGGCATTGTAAGCATAAGGAATTGCCAGCTTGATCGAGCGAATCCGAACCTCCAGAACGTCGCCGGGTTCGGCCCCGGCCACGAAGATCGGCCCGTTCAGGATATGGCCGCCCGGCCCTTTATTGGTCACTTCTTTATGAATATCTCGAAGTGATTGCTCCACCTGGTCCGGGGCGACTCCCGCTCCTTCGAGTCGGGTTGGGCTACTGGTGATCAGGGTCTGGAACTCGACCGTGTCGCCCGACTTGATCCGGAGGACCGGCGGAGTCTTCGCATCGTAATGGCCCCAGGCCACCGTCTTGGGACCAGCTTTCAACTCATGCGTCGTTGGCGCCGATGGCACTTCGTCCGGTTTTTGACCGAGAACGAACGACTCGCTGCAAGTCACTGCCAGGATCACCACGGCCACAACTCGGTAAATCATGAAAGTCTTGTCCATCAGGTTGATCGACGCTGGGATCGAAGCTCGTGGGGTTGGTTGATCCGCCAAAGAAAAGGATCTCCCGAGCTGGCCTCGACACCGGCGCATGTCGCTTGTGATTTGAGGATGGCCGGTCCTCCGGAGCGCGAGTTCACTCGTCAAAGCCCGCAATGGCTTTGATCTTAGGAGGAGGGTCGTCGTGGCACAAGCCACCCCTCGTCTCGAATCGCGAAACGGTCGGGATCATCGAAACCGACCGGCTCGCGAACGAGTCCGCGGGGAATTCGACGCGCGATCGCGCGAGCATTCGGCTCATCCCTTTGGTTCGTCGGGCTGATACTTTTCGGCGGCCTTGCGGACCTGATGGGCGAGGTCGCGCCGACCGATTCCGGGCAACAGATCCGCGAGCAACTTCGCCGCGCCGGCCCGGTCCTGGCGGTTCTCGTCAAGGATCTCGGCCAGAGTGAGCGCGGCTCGGACCCGGGCGTACTCCACCGAGTCGCTCTCGACCGCCAGACGGAGGAACGCCAGGGCCGGATCGACCTCGTCCCGCTCGATCATCAGTTCCGCCCGGCGCTCGCGAGCGGCGACCCGGACGATCAGTGGAGTAGTCGGTTCTTCGACCAGCCGGGCCAGCGCACTCGAAAAGTCGGCCGGTCGGTCGTCGCCGATGATCTCCGCCAGCTCGTCGAGAAGCGAGACGACTTCATCCTCGGGACGGCCCGTCGAGTGAGCCAGTTCGTCGAGGAGAAGCTGGCGGGCCCGATCGGCCCGGCCATTGTACCGCAACATATGAGTGGTTCGGAGCTTGAGATCCTGCCGGTTCTCTTGATCCAGGTCGGGGAAGTCGCCATCAAGCCCGGCGATCGATTCGAGGGCGAGTTCCACCTTGCCTCGGAGCAGGTCGCGCTGGGCTCCGAGAACTCGTCGCCAGGCTTCTTCGAGCGGACTTTCGGGGTTAAAATTCTTGTCGGACCAGGCTTCGGATTCGGCGAACCGACGAAGAACATTCAACGCGTAAGCACCAGCGTAGCGGGCTTCGGTCGTGCTTTCGCGATCGGGAAATGCGTTCACCGCTCGCTCGGAGGCAGCCAGGCAGGCGGAAAAGTCTTCGAGATGATAAAATTGCAGATCAACCAGCTTGAGCATCACTTCCAACCGCCAGACCGAGTCGGGATATTTGTCGAGCTGGCGAGTCCAGACCGCGAGAGCCCGGGCTTCATCGTTGTCGCCCAGGTAGGCGAGGCCGAGTTGCAGGAGCGCGTCGTCGGCCCAGGTATCGTCGGCCAGAGTCGTTCCGAACGGCTCAAGGAGCGCCGCGGCCTCATTGTGCTCACCCAGTTTTTCGAGACAGAAGCCGGCCCAGAACCGCGCTTCGGGCGCGACCGGGTTACCGGGATCTTTCTCCAGTGTCTCGCGAAATTTTGCGCCGGCCTCGGCCCATTCCTCCTGATCGCGCAAGGTCTTGGCCTCGGCCAGGGGATCTTCGGTCGGGGGACGGTCCATGCCGGGAGCAAGCAAGAGCAGGGCCAGGATCGAAGACCAGAACATCGTCTTTTCGCCTCCGACAAGAGGAATCCGTGGAACGGTGAGGAATCACATACGCGCTCGGGAGGCGTCAAACGTCCGGCAGGCTCGATTTCGCTCGCGATCCCGGCGGTCCCGGCTTCGGTCCGGGTCCGGGCGCGGGCTTTGACCCCTTGGCGACCGCGAACCGCTGCACGCCGCTCCGATCCCGCCGCGACGCATTGGCCAGCTCGAGCGCGAGGATCTCATTCGCGGCCGACCGTTTTTTCGACGACGGACCGGGGCTGAGCACCAGCTTCGCAACCTGACCGGAGGGCTTCGACGGCGTATTCGCCCAGCCGTAAAGTTCGACCTCCAGCGGAGGTCGCCCGACGGTCGGTTCCAGTGGTCGAGCCGAGGGTTTCGTCGTGGGCTCGGTGAGCACGACCCGGGGTGGTTTCCCGGAGCGAAATTCGGGCAGGAACGCCAGCGTGACGACCGCCGCCGTCGCGGCGACAGCCAGCCAGCTCAGAATCCGTCGGGGACTTCGCCGGGGCAGCTCGAACGATCGACGAGGAACCAGCGACCCGGGATCATGACGCAGCGCCAGTTCGCGCAGGCGGGCCAGCCGGTCGAGATGGCGACGGGCTTCCGGATCGTCGATGGGCGACGCGGGCTCGGGTTCGTCGAGTTCGCCATCGAAGCCGCGTTCGATTTCCAGTCGGCGGTCGTCGGTCATGGTCGGAGTTCCTCCAACTGCTCGCCAATCTCTTCGAGAAGTCGCGACCTGGCGCGGTGCAGGCGGCTCATCACGGTCCCGATCGGGCATTGCAAGGTTTCGGCCACGGCGCGATAGCTCAGGCCCTCGGTCTCGTGAAGCACGAATGTCGCCCGGAGTTCCGGCGGGAGCCGATCGAGCGCCCGAGCATAAACGTCGAGCAGAGCCTGGTCGCCAACGTCCGCATTCCGTCCATACGCCCGGTCATCCGCTTCCAGCAGCGTAAGGGCGGGACGCCGCCGCTTCCGCCACGTCTGGGTCACGTTCACGGCGATCCGGAACAGCCAGGTCGAGAACCGGCTCGTCCCGCGAAACTGTCCCAGACCGCGCCAGGCTCGGAGATACGTCTCCTGAACCAGGTCGTCGATCGCGTCGCGGTCGCCGGTCAAGCGACCGACCAGGCGGCGGACCACCGGCTCGGTCAGCTCGAACAGCTCGGCGAAGTCCGCGGTCGAGCCCTTCAGGCACGAATCGACGAGCTGGGCGCAGCGGACCTCGCGCTCCGGGAGTGGCCCGGAATCCGACGCGTTTCGCTCCGTCTCGGTCTCGGTTTCTGGAGCCATCACAAGGTTTGACTCGCCCTGGCTGGAAATATTCCGTTCGGTAGGGTCGATGAACCATGACCGATGGCTCATCGACCATCATCGCTCATTCCGGCTTGACTGTCGCCGTGATTCCCTTCAAGGGAGCTCCCTCCTTGTCGAGAATCCGGACGCTTCCTTGCCAGTCGCCCGACTCGTTAACCACCTTCAAGACCAGAACGTTGCGCCCTTTCTTCAGGGTGATGCCTTCCACGGTGTCGTCCTCGTCCTTGTCGAGCGGACGGGCCTCGTCGTTGTCATGAATTCGCTGACCGTTGAGGTAGACGCGGACCTGGTCGTCGCTGTTGATCTTGAAGACGACGTCGGTTCGCTCGTCGTCGGCGATGACCGTGGTCACGGCGTAGGCCACGCTGTTTTCGGTCTCGGTGCCCAGAAAAGCGTTGAAGTCGAGAATCCCCTCGTTGATCGTCGCGCTTTTCCAGGTCAGTTTCTTGCCATCCACCTCGGCCATATCGTCAACCTTGGGATTCAAGGCCCCTTCGTCCTTGATCTGCTCCTTCGCCGCCGCTTCCGCGCCACTCTGGCCGGCTTCGAGCGGAATCGGCGCCAGAACAAGCCACGGGGCGAGGTAGCCGTCGGCATCGATCCCGCCCTTGACCTCATCATCGTCGACCAGTGCCGCAACCGGCCCGCTCAAGGGCAAGATCGCCAGGACCGCCGCCAACGCCAGCGCTCGATAAGTCTTCAACATCTGCGGAGCCTCCTGAAGGGAGAGAAGTGATCCTCGAAGCCAGCCCCGATCGGGGTGGCTCGCGAAGGTTTGACCAGCCGACCGGCCGGTTATTCCCTGGGTTTTTGCCGCTTGATGGATTTCGGGGTCGTGGACCTGACGGCCCGGAGCTGGAAAAAGACGAAGAATGGAACCGACAGGACCGAACCGGTCCGATCCTCACGCTCCGGGTATACCTGGATTTCCGGGAGCTCCGATTGATCCCGATGGGTGGCAGGGGTCTCCGGTAATCCGGAACCCCGATTCCCTGATCGTTGCCGACGGCCACCAACCGGGTTTCGGGATACCGAACCTCTGCCACCCCCAGAAATTCCGGGGACACCTCACCCCCCTGGGCGAGCGGTCTCCCCTTGTGCTCGGGAACGAAACCACGATAGCATCTGACAATCGTAGAACCTCGGTCGCGAAATCCGTGAAGTGACTTTTGAAAGGGCCAGGCGATGCGAATCCCTCGGGTTCGGTTCACGGTCCGGCGGATCATGGTGCTGGTCCTGGTCGTCGGTCTGTTACTGGGCTGGACGATCAACAGGGCTCGGCGGCAGGAGATCGCCGTGGCCGCGATTCTTCGGCTCAATGGCGACGTGATCTTCGACGAGGACATGAACGCGCAAGGGCGTTATGCACCCAGGTCGCGGCCTCCTCAAGGGCCGCTCTGGCTCCGGAATCTGATCGGCCCGGAATATTTTCGGACCCTTCGGACGATCTGGGTCCGCCGCAAGGTGGGTGATGCCGAACTCTCGTTCCTGAATCATTTGACCCAACTCCGGACGATCCACCTCGTTGGAACGAACATCACCGACGACGGCCTGACTTGCCTGAGGTCGATGCCTCGCCTCTGGGGTGTCGACCTGGTGCGATCCACGCGGGTCACCGATGCGTCGGCGGGAAGCATTAGCGGATTGACCGATCTGAAAGAGCTTTACCTGAACGGAACGCAGTTCACCGATGCGGGGCTGTCCTGCGTCCGTGGGAAGTCGAAGCTACAGACCTTGTTCCTGGGCGAGCTGAAAATCACCGACGCCGGGCTCGAAAACCTGGTGGGACTGACGGATCTC
>JAJYCH010000098.1 GCA_021778575.1 Planctomycetota bacterium | reverse complement strand
ATCGACGCTTTCTGCACCGAGGAATCGGTTTTGTTCTCCGCGGTCTTGGTTTCTTTCATGTCTTTGGTCTCGGTTTTCGCGGGCTCTTTCTTGGCCAGGTAGGTTCCGTCCTTGAGCTCTTTTCGAACGACCTGGTTCGGGTCGATGTAAAATTCCGGTTCCAGCGTCGCGATCCGGGCGAATCCGTCCTGACCGGCGGTCGCGTTGTTTGGCTTGCGGCGATAGATGATCCGGCTCTCGGTGATCTTGACCGAATCCTTCTGGTCGAGCGACGTGCTCCTGGCGAACTTGCCGACCTTGATCATCTGATTCAAGGCGGCGAGCGCCGGCTCGGAATCAAGTTCGATTTTCCGGGCCGTGTCGAGAGTCCGTTCCCCTTCGACGACTTCCTCGGCCCTGACGATCTCATACCCCTGCGGGAAATGCTGGATCATCAGTTCGTGAGCCTGAGCCCGAAAGTCCTTCTTGCCAATCGACGTATTACGGGGAATCCCGATGACGCCATATTCGCCATCTTGATAGACGTAGCGAGCGTCGGGAATCGACATGCAACCGGTCGCCACGGCGACAGACAAGGCAACCAGAGCGGTGGCAGGACGGATCGGACACCTCATCGGATTCACCTCGCACCAGGTTGGCGCGAAAAGAGCCCTGCACCCATCGAGGACACTCGACGGGCTTGATCGGCGCGGGTTCGATTCGAGAGGGGAAATCGCTGAGGTGAGGGTCGAAGTTGACCTCGTCGAGGAACCCGCACAATCGGAGTCTTCCGGAATTCTTAGCAACGCCACAACGGTTCGTCAAGCGGACCGAGGATCGATTGCAACAATGCCAATAGACTGTCGCAAAGTTGTTCAGGGAGACTTCGACAACGATCGGGCTCGGACGTTCCGGAACGCCACCGGACCGTGGTCGGCCTGAAGCAGGATTGGCCCGGTCGCTTTTTCCCGGTCATGCCAGGCTGCCCCGGTTGGCGTGGTCGCTTCGAGGTTGTCCTGAACGACCTGACCGTTCAGCTTCGCGGTGATCCGCGCGCTCGCCGTCTTCTTCCCATCAGCATCGATTCGAGGTGCCAGGAAGACCAGGTCGAGAGTCTGCCACTCGCCGGGAGCCTTCGAAGCGTTCACGAGCGGCGGGTGGCCGTCGTCGATGTGGTGATACTTCGGCTTTTCCTCGGACCGAGGGTAAACACCGCCGCAATCGCTTCCCTTCAACTTCTTCGCGCCGAAGCTGTCGAAGATCTGGACCTCGTAAACCGCCTGGAATTTGATCCCCGAGTTGGAACCCTTGGGAATCATGAATTCGAGATGGATCTCGACGTCGCCAAAGCTTTCGCGGCTGATCAGGTTGCGGGCACGACCGGTTGGGCCGTTATAAATCACGCCAACGCCCGGCTCCGCGACGAGAAGCTTCGGATTCTTGGGGTCGAGCCCAACCGAACCAACTGTCGTCCACCCTTCCACCGGGGCTTTCCAGGCGTCAAGGCTCGTCAGTTCGACCCAGGTGGCGTCTTCCGACCAGCTCCTCGGCGAGAGAAACACGAAGATCACCGAAATGACCGCGAGCGATCGAATCAGTCGAAGGCCGGAGCGCATGGCAAGACCTCATTCACGACAACGGGTCGGTGGATATCCTGAATTTTCACCAATCTAACCGAGCCCGAGCCGCCAGTGAATGAGCCAGTGGGAAAACCTGGGCTCACTCGTCGTCATCGAGTTTCAGGTCCACCTGCTGGATCCCGAGATACTTGGCGACGGCCGTGAGTTGATGCTGGACCTCGAACATCCCTGCGGGACGCTTCTCCGGGTTGGGCTGGAGACAGGCGAGAATGGTCTCGTTCAGGGTTCCGGGAATGTTCGGATTGATCTGGATCGGAGCAGCCAACTTTGTCTTGTTCACTTCCCCCGGCTTGGGGAGCGGTCCGGTATTGGCGTAGCGGCCGGTGAACATCCGATACATGGTCGCGCCCAGATTGTAAATGTCGGTTCGTTCGTCGATGACCTTTTCGATGACCGATTCCGGGGCGATATACTGCGGTGTGCCCTGAATCCGGCCTTTCTCCTGGCCCTTCATGCAGGCTGTGCCGAAGTCGATCAGTTTTACCTGGCCTTCCTTGGTGACCATGATGTTCGATGGCTTCAAGTCGCCATGATAGACACCCCGGCGATGCATGTGCACCAGCGCATCGGCGACCTGGTTGAAGACCAGCACGAGCAGCGGCAGCGTCGGCCCTTCGATCTCGTCGAGCGTCTTGCCGTCGACGAATTCCATCAGAAGTTCGACACTGTTGACCTTCAGCAAGAGACTCCGCTTGACCCGGCTGTCGTAGATCCGCGCAATCGATGGGTGGTTGAGCTTCTTGGCCGCCTCGAATTCGGTCAGGGCCTGGGCGATGTAAATGTCGTCGTCCGAATCCTGCCGCTTCACGACCTTCAAGGCAAATCGCTGGCCATTGCGCGACCGATCGGCGATCTGGAGAATCGTGCTGCCCGCCCCGGTTCCGAGCGGACCGACAACACGATACTGGACGTCGCTAAACTTGGGCGGAGTGGTCGCGTTCGACATTCGGTCCTCGGGCGGATCGGCACGCCCAGCTTTGGCGAGCCGGTTCGCAAAAAGCGGCGAGATCAGGCAGGCATGAAGGTGCCTAACAAACCAGACCCAATGAAGTTAGCTCAGGACATCCATCGAGGCAATCCCCCCGCTCCGCGAACCCCTCGGATTCGCGAAAAGCGGGATTACTTGCGAAAATCGACGCAGTAAAATTTGTGATTTTTCGTTACAGTGCCTCAATTCCTTGAGTTGAGTGACGGATGACTCGACCTTTCGCGCAGTACGGAGACGAGCCATGCGAAAATACGCCATCGTCGGCAGCTTTTTGATCCTGGGGATGGCCCTCGCCGGTCGAGCCGTCTCGCTCGCCCAGAAAACGCCGATCCTGGCCATCGTCGATTCGCATGACAAACCCGAATCGAGCCTGGCTCCCCAGCCGGTCGCGGCGGTCCCGACCGCCGAACTGCGGAATATCCCGATCGTCGACGAGTCGCTCAACCTTCCGCCCGTACCTGCTCTTCCGGCTGATCCTCGTCCGCAACTCTCGGATTATCAACCGGATGCGGCTCCGCCGGCCTTGCCCACGATTCCGGCGGCTGAGCCTCCCAAGCCCGAGCCAGCACCGCTGGTCCTGCCCAACCATCCGACGCCCCAGCCGGCCAGCCTGGTCCTGGCGTCAGGGACCGACCCGATGGGCACGATCGAGACCTTCATCGTCAAGAATCGCAAAGAGGCCGAGCAGGCGATCGAACTCTTGAACCAGGAAGCCGAAACCCTTCGGGCCCGTCTCCAGAAAGTCGAGTCCGCGCTCGCCCGTTGGCAACAGGTCGCCGGAGCCCTCGACTCGAAGGAACCGACCGGGCGAGGCTCCGCCTGGAAAACGCGAGGAGAACCCGCCTCGAATCCAGAGTCAGGCCCTCGGACATTGCCCGAGATCCCCGGTCAGCTTCCAGAATCGCCCGTTCCCGCCGAGGCCCCGCCCAAACTTCCGCTCGAACGGACGCCCAACTCACAGCCCGACGCATTGCCCCCGGCCGATCCCGGCCCGGTTCTCCCTACAATGCCGCCCCAACTCGAACCAGCGGGAGCAAATCCGGCGACTCCGGCCCTCCCGGTTCCGGGTGGCGAGGCCCCCCTTCCCTCCGCTGAACTGCCACCATCGACCCAGCCAACCCCAAACGAACCCAAACCAGTGTCGGACCCGGCGACTCTCCCGACCGGATTGCCCGAACCCGTTGGACCGACCGAGCCTCGACCGATCGAGAAACCGGCCGAACCGCAGCCGGACCGATTCCCGGCCTTGCCCGAATCGAAAATTCCCACGGTGCCCCCCGCGAGCCCGAAGTTGCCAGCGCCTCGGTAAGGGAATGTCCCCGGATCGGTAGTCACCTCGTATCCGTCGCAAACGGGACGCCGGCTTCCTTCCGACCCGAGCTGAGGGACTACCACGATGTCCGACAAAACGAAGCCAGACGACTCAAGCGGTTCATCCCCCTCCGCGCCGGGTTGGCTCTCACTGGCCCGGATCGCGGCCCGAGGGATCGTCAGCCTGGTGAAACCGCCGCCGGCACCGATCTTGATCAACCGGGAGAATACCGACCTTCCCCGATTCATCAGCTCGGATACCCTTCGAGAGGTCCGCGTCCCCCGAGGTCAACACCAGACAAACCGGTGGCCCGTTCTCCATATCGGTTCGACTCCCAAGGTCGATCTGACCACCTGGAACCTGCGAATCCTCGGTGCGGTCGAAGAACCGAAATCCTGGAACTGGAAAGAGTTCCGATCATTCCCCGCCAGCGTCGTGGCGGCCGACATGCATTGCGTCACGCGCTGGAGCCGACTCGATAACTCGTGGGAAGGCGTTCGCGTGGCCGAGCTGATGAAGCAGGTGCGCATCCGGCCCGAAGCTCGATTCGTCCTGATCCACGCCGAGCAGGGCTACACCACAAATCTGCCGATCGACGATTTCCTCGGCGATGATTGCTTGTTTGCCTGGTCGCATGATGGTCATCCCCTCACACCCGACCACGGCTGGCCGCTTCGGCTCGTCGTCCCCCGACTTTACGCCTGGAAGAGCGCCAAGTGGGTCCGAGGGGTCGAATTTCTGGCCGAGGATCGCCCGGGATTCTGGGAGGAGAACGGCTATCACAACCACGGCGACCCCTGGCTCGAAGAACGATTCTGGTAACCGGACCGGCATCTGGACCGGAAGGTCGAATTTTGGCTGGTCGGCATGATATGGTGGAATGATCTTTTTGATCGGAACGTCGCGCGAACAATCGACCCTCAACGAAGCAAGGTTGCATGTCGACAGCGGAACTTAGCCCCAGGGTCGGGGTCATCATGGGAAGTCGGTCGGACTGGGAGACTCTCCGTCATGCCTCGGAGATTCTGACCTCGCTGGGGATCGCCCATGAATCGCGGGTGATCTCGGCCCATCGGACGCCCGACCGGCTTTTTGCGTATGCCCGGACGGCCGAGGAACGAGGGATCGAGCTGATCATCGCCGGGGCCGGCGGTGCCGCGCACCTGCCGGGGATGGTCGCGGCGCTGACAATCTTGCCCGTGCTCGGCGTTCCGGTCGAAAGCAAGGTCCTGCGAGGGGTCGATTCGCTCTTGTCGATCGTCCAGATGCCAAAAGGAATTCCGGTCGGAACGCTGGCCATCGGCCCGGCGGGCGCGGCGAATGCCGGTCTGCTCGCGGCGGCGATCCTGGCGAGGACCGACCCTAAAGTGCGTGAGGCCTTGAGTTTGTATCGGAGCCAGCAGACGCAAAGCGTCGACGAGTCGCCCCAATGAACGTACCCGAGCCGTCGATCGTCTTGCGACCGCCCGCTTCGCTGGGAGTGATCGGCGGCGGCCAGCTTGGCCGGATGTTCATCCAGGCGGCGCAGCGTCTGGGCTACCGGGCCGGGGTTCTCGGCGCGATCCCCGATGGACCGGGTGCGCAGGTCGCTCACTGGTCGGTCGTCGGTCCTCCCGACAGCTTGTCCGCTCTCCGGAATTTCGCCGGCCATGCCGAGGCGGTGACCGTCGAGTTCGAGAATGTCTCGGCTCCCGCCCTTCGCTGGCTGGCCCGGACCCGACCGGTCCGACCGGGCTGGAGGACGGTCTGGGTGAGCCAGAACCGGCTCCGCGAGAAGACTTTTCTGGCTCGAAACAACCTGCCGCTCGCCCCCTGGCGACCGGTCCGGACCGAGGTCGAGCTGGCCGAAGCGGTTCGGGGCCTCGGACTGCCGATCATCCTCAAAACCGCCGACTCGGGCTACGACGGCAAGGGGCAGGTCCGGATCGACGAGGCGAGCCAGGCCTTATCCGCCTGGAATCAGCTTGGCCGGGTCAATTGCGTGGCCGAAGGTTGGGTTCGTTTTGCCTCGGAGGTCTCGGTGGTCGTCGCCCGAGGGGCGGACGGTAAAGCCTTGACCTATCCTGTCGGCTTGAACCGGCACGAGCGGCATATTCTCGACTCGACGGTGATGCCGGCGTCGGTCGGGCCGATTGTTTCGCACGAAGCCCAGGATCTGGCACTGGCCGTGGCTCAGGCGCTGGGGACGGTCGGCGTTTTGACGGTGGAGTTCTTCCTGACGATCGAGGGGCGATTGCTGATCAACGAGATCGCGCCTCGACCGCACAACTCGGGCCACCTAACGATTGAGGCGGCCGTCACCAGCCAGTTCGAGCAGCAGGTCCGGGCACTCTGCGGGCTTCCGCTCGGTTCGACCGACCTGGCGATGCCGGCGTCGATGGTCAACCTGCTCGGCGATCTCTGGAAGGATGGCGAGCCCAACTGGTCGGCGATGTGGAACCGCGACCCGGGAGTGAAGCTCCACCTTTACGGCAAGCAGACGGCCGCACCCGGCCGGAAGATGGGGCATCTTACCGTGCTCGACCCCGACGCCGACACGGCGCTGGATCGAGCGATCGCCGCGCGCCGGGCCTTGATCGAGCGGTGATGAGAGCGGCCTGCAGATTTGGTGTCGCGAGCCCACCCTACGCCGGATCAGCCGCTATAGCCACTCAAAAAGCGGTTTAATCGACCGGATCACCGGGTTTCGGGCGATATTTCCAGCCTCTCAGACTGCATTCTCGACCCCACCAAAAACCCAGAACCACGCCAAAACCGAGCATCAGGAGAGTCGGTGGCGGCAGTTTATGGATTTTCGTGGCGAAGTCCCAGTATGTACCATCAGTTTCAAACGGTGGGTTCATCAAGCGTCTGTAAGAAACAGCGCCGATCACCGCCGCTTCGATCGCACAGAGGATTCCCCGACGTGTCGAGTCGGTTCTCGACAGCAGTCCGCAGCCCAGACCGGTCAATGCACCCGGCAAGATGGGGGCAAACAGACCATATCCTAAGAGCCACTGGAACGCGAAATAGCCGACGACTCCGCCGATCAAACCACCGATCAGACCAGGCACGAACTCCAACAGGAACTTGCGCATCGATCATTCCTTCGTTAATTCATCGGAGGATTCGGATCAAACAGTCAGAAGAAGTTCGCTCAGATCCCGATGTCTTCATTCCAGAGTTCCGGTCGAGCCGCGATGAATTCGGTCATCAGGGCGATGCACTCGGGATCGTCGAGGATTTCGAGCTCGACCCCTCGTGACCGGAGATAATCCTCGGGACCCTGAAAGGTCCGGTTCTCGCCGATCACGATCCGGGGGATCTTATAGAGCAAGGCCGTCCCGCTGCACATATCGCAGGGGGATAGGGTCGAGTAGAGCGTCGCCTTTTGATAGTCGGCCGCGGTCAGCCGACCGGCGTTCTCCAGACAGTCCATCTCGGCGTGAAGGATCGCGCTGGAACGCTGGACCCGTCGGTTATGACCCTGGCCAACGATCTTTCCGTCGATCACCAGGACCGAACCGATCGGGATGCCCCCTTCCGCCAGTCCGGCTCGGGCCTCGTCGATGGCGGCTCGAAGAAATCGGCTGTGACCCTGTTCGAGGCTCATGAGTAAGGCCCGGTGCCAAGGGAGATTGATGATCCCTTCATCCATGCAGGAATAACCGACACGGTGGCTCCGGGCAAGAGTCTCACCCTGAATTCAGTCGTCAGGAACCGGTTACTGGCCGCCCGACTCGCTTCGAGGACGGCCCGAGACCAGCAGGGCCGCAGCGGAACTCGACCGATTGGTGGGAGCCTCGACGCCGACCTTGTGCCACGACCGCCAGGCCCGGTCGAGTTCGTGAATTCCGGCGAGCCCATAGTGTTTCTGCGTCGCGTCGTCCCAGCCGGTCTTCGAACCGTCGCGGACGAACGCCAGAAAACGGGGGCGTCCGCCTGACTCGATCAAGAACCGGGCGACCGAGTACCCCTGGCCGTAAAAGCCCATCAGGTCGCTGGGATATTCCTCGGCGCTGAACAAGGTTTGCAGAGCCAGGTTGCCGCGACGGGCCATGAGGTCGACCACGATCTGGTCGTGTCGGCGGAATTCGAGCAGGTCTTCGCTCAGGAGCGAAGCTCCCTCGTCAGCCCAGCGCGGCATCGGCCCGCCAAAGTAGGCGGCGAAGATCGTGTGCGTGATCTCGTGCGGCAAGCTCGACGCGAGAATCCGGTCGAGACGCCCCTCGACGGTCATCGTCTGGTCCGAGACCTTGCCCCGACTGAAGCCGAACGAGGTCAAACCACCAGCCTCGCCCCGGGTGATCTTCACCTTGATCGGACAGGGGGTGCTCCAGGCGGTCAGTTCATGCCCGAGCCAGGCCCGAGCGATCGTGGCCCGGCACGACTCGGCATGCTCGGCCACCTTCCGGGCGACATCGGGAGTCGTCGCCTCGACCACGAAATTCGTCGTCCGGTACGAGGCTCCGGTCAATCCCGGCAAGAGCATCAGGGCGAAACCCGCCGCGATCCGTCGCGCAATCGCCAACCGTGGTCGATGAGCCTCCATGCTCCGTGCTCCTCCGTGAAGATCGAATAATGATCGGCCGGTCTGAAGGGTGGGACGGGCCAGTTCCGTTGGCGTCGTCCAGGATGGTCGCGAACTTTAACAAATCTTCGGGGTCGTGTAACCCCCGGAATCAGGAAACCAGCGCCGACGATTCGACCCGAGCAGGCGCGGGCAACAGCCCCACCACTTCGACCACGTCGAGGATGCGCCGGGCCATCTCGTTATCGAGTGAACGGAGTGGTGGCGGGAGCATTCTCTGGAGAAGTCCGCGGTGCCGGCAAAGAACTTCGAGGCAGGCCAGCATCGGGCCGAATCCCGTGGTCCGGGCCAGTCGGGTGAGTTGCGACTGAAGCCGGAACGCCCGAGCGGCGTCGTCGGCCCGGGCGGCGTTCCAGATCGCCACGGTGAGCTCGGGCAACGGGTTACTGAGGGCCGAAACGAAGCCATCGGCACCCAGCTCGGTCGAGATCGCCATCTGGTCGTTGCCATGCAGATAGCTGAACCCCAGTTCTCGACGCTGGACGACCGACCAGTCGAGCGTCCGGCTCAGGCTCGGGTTAACATCCTTGCAGCCCACAATCCGGGGGTGCTGGGCAATCTGGCGAAGATGCTCGAAACTGAGCTGGTTGTTGATCCAGGGGGCGTTGTAGATCACGAGGGGCCGGGTCAGCCGATCGGCGAGGGTCGTGTAGTAGTCGATCACCTCGGCGCAGGCCATTGGTTGGTACCACGGCGGAAGCACCGCGTAATAGTCGTAGGGCAGGTCGTCGAACATCGCGGCGCGGGCTCGAGTCCGATCGGTTCCCAGATCCGAGACGTTCAGGACCAGCGGGAGCCGACCATTGGCGGCCTCGGCCACGATCTCGGCGATCCGGCGCTGGCGGGCGTCGGTCAGGAGGTCGAACTTGGCCGTCGTCCCCAGGACCCAGAGACCGTGGACCCCCGCGTTGATCTGGAACTCGACGAGCCGGCTGAGTGCCTCCTCGTCGAGCGAGCCGTCGAGGGTCAGCGGGGTCGCTAGTGGAGGGATGATGCCATGCAGTCGGGGAAGATCCATCATTTTCATGCTTTCTCAGGAGCGTGATCGGGTCGGAAAATCCGTCCGATCTCTTCAGTATCCGGCTCGTGGGAGAATGACGCAACCCTTCCGACCGGTTCGGGATTGGGCAAGATGACCGAAACCGCGCTGATCCAGAAATCGGCTTGACGGCGAGACGAGTTCCTCACAACTCGCCAATTCGCTGGGTCGGGCCGGTTTTCGGTAATGATCGGGTCGTAACCTGGCCGAAACCAGAATTGGACAGTGACCCGGCAGAGGACGAAGCCACAACCCGCAACCCCGTCTCGATGAGCGGGCTTGATCACGGGTTGGCAGACAAAGCCCGCGGCCTGGACCCGAGACACGGGTCGACCACAGGTCCACACGGAGGAGGAAATCCCTATGGCCACCGCACGACTTCGCGTCTTTCCCCACCCCGACGACGAGACCGTCGAGGATTTCCACACCCCGTCCGTCCCGATCCGGCTTTCCGACCTGTACCCCCTGCTCGCCCAGGCTGTCCGCGATAA
>JAJYCH010000097.1 GCA_021778575.1 Planctomycetota bacterium | reverse complement strand
GATGGGTTTTGCCGGTCTCTCGGGGGTCAGGCCCACCGAACCCTAGGTCTCGCCCGACTTCGTCCCCGTCGAGGACCGCTGGCGGATTGGCTTTCCCGAGTGGGACCGCTACGGCAAGGGGCACCCGCTTCTGGACGACTACCCCTATGTACCCGGTCGGGCGATCAATCCGTTCCGTCAGAACGTCTTGAAAGGGGACTACCCGATCCTGGGGCAGCACACGTTCTTCGAGCTGACCGGTAGTTCGCTCTCGTTCGTCGAATATCGCCAGATTCCGACGCAAACCACGCCGTTCGAGTCGACCGCCCGCGCCAATGAGTTCGCCTTCTTCGGCCGGCCGAGCCAGATGTTCTTCACCCAGTTTTTCAACCTCTCGTTCGACCTCTTCCACGGCGACGCCGGATTCAAGCCGGTGGACTGGCGGATCAAGGTGACCCCGGTTTTCAACGTCAATTCCCTCGCGACCAATGAACTGGCCCAGGTGAACCCCAACGTCCGCTCGGGCACCAGCCGAAATCGAACCTTTCTGGCGCTTCAGGAAGCGTTCGCCGAATTCAAGATCGCCGATACCAGCCCGAATTACGACTTCGTCTCGGCCCGGGTCGGTAACCAGTTGTTCGTCAGTGACTTTCGCGGTTTCATCTTCGCCGACGTCAATCGCGGAGTGCGGTTGTTCGGCACATTGAACTCGAATCGCGACCAGTACAACATCGCCTACTTCCGTCAGTGGGAAAAAGATACCAATAGCGGTCTGAACAGCTTCTCCGACCGAAATCAGAACATCTTTATCGCCAACTACTATCGACAGGACTTCATCTTTCCCGGTTACACGGCTCAGGCGAGCATCCATTACAATAACGATAATCCGTCGTTCAAGATCAATCAGAACAACTTTCTCAACCGGCCCGACCCGGCGGGTATCTATCAGCGGCACCAGGTTGACGCGGTTTATCTCGGTTTCGCGGGCGATGGGCACTGGAACCGGTTCAATGTGACCAACGCGTTTTACTGGGTTGTCGGTCGTGACAGCATGAACCCGCTGGCCAACCGTGCCCAGCAGATCAGCGCCCAGTTTGCCGCGATCGAACTTTCTTATGACCGCGACTGGATGAGGTTCCGGACCTCGTTCCTCTACGCTTCGGGCGATAGCAATATCAACAATGGTCACGCCACGGGATTCGACTCGATTCTCGATGCCCAGGTCTTCGCCGGTGGTATCTTCAGCTACCTTCAGCGTCAGGCGATTCCGATCTTCGGCGTGAACCTGGTCAACCTCGGTAGCTTCCTCCCTGACCTGCGGTCGTCCAAGATTCAGGGCCAGAGCAACTTCGTGAATCCGGGCGAAATCCTGTTCAACATCGGTCAGGACATGGATTTGACCCCGAAGCTCAAGATGGTCAATAACGTCAACTTTACTCAGTTTGCCCAGACCAACGTCCTCAGTCAGTTTCTCTATGCCGGCCACATTCACCACACCATCGGGGTTGAGCCGAGCAGTGGTTTCGAGTACCGCCCGTTCTTGAACGATGCCGTCGTGATCGTGGCGGGGGCGGCCGTGCTGCTTCCCGGATTGGGTTTCCGCGACATCTACAGCAACTTTGGTCAACGGGTTGACACTCCGTTCGCGGGATTCACCTCGATGGTCCTGTCGTTCTGAGCCGATTGCCGGATCACGAGAAATTTGGAGTTAACCCGGCAGGGTGGGTCGAGTGCAACGAGCCCCGCCACGCATTCATGGTCGGGCTCGCTCAGGCTCGACCCACCTGACGCGCGGACAGGGTCTCCCAGAAAATCCGGGTACGCCCTGATTTCTTCTCGGACCGATCGATCTTGACCAGACGACTTTAGGTTGCTTAAATCCCGCGCTACTCTTGGTCCTCGCAGGAGGCGAGTCAAGAGTTTCCGCGCAGGGTCACGTTTTCATCGACACGGAGGTCGGCAGTTGCCATGAAACGACAGCTCCCCCCAGCCGGATGCTCCGGCCTCCGGTTCGCGTTGTCCTGGTTTCCGATTTTGATCGTCTTGCTCGGTAGCTTGCCGACCTCGACGGCGATCGCTCAGTTTCATCCCAAGTCGTCCGGTCGAGCCGCTCCGTCGAGTCCCTCGTATCCGGTTCCGGCGCACCTGGTGGGGGTTGACCTCTCGGCGCAGTCGCAAGTCGATGCCGACATCAAGAGCATCGGCTGCATCGGGTGCCACAAGGGTTCGATCGATCCGCATGACAAGGCGACGGTCAAGCTGGGCTGCACCGACTGCCACGGCGGCAATGCTCAGACCAGCGTCAAGGAATTCGCTCACGTCAATTCACGGTTTCCGGAGGCCTGGCGGACGTCGGGCAATCCGGTCCGGTCGTATACGTTGCTCAACCATGAGTCGCCCGAATACACGATGTTCGTGAATCCCGGCGATCTCCGGGTGGCTCACATCAGTTGCGGAACCTCGGGCTGCCATCCCGCCGAGGTCAACAATAACCGCAAGAGCATGATGACCCACGGAGCCATGCTCTGGGGAGCGGCCCTCTACAACAACGGAGCCTTTCCCGAGAAGCAAGCTCGCTACGGCGAGAGCTACAGCATGAATGGCGTTCCGCAGATCATCTTCGCCAACCCGCAGCCGACCGAGGAAGATACCCGGCTTCGGGGAGAACTGCCGTTTCTCAGTCCGTTACCGAAGTTCGAGGTCAGCCAGCCGGCGAATATCCTCCGGATCTTCGAACGCGGCGGTAAAGGGATCACCGAGGTTGGCATCCCCACGACGACCGCCGCGCCCGGGCGTCCCGAGGTCCGGCTCAGTCCTCGAGGACTCGGGACCGCGAATCGGACCGACCCGGTTTACATCGGGCTGGCCAAGACCCGGCTACTCGACCCGACCTTGAATTTTCTCGGCACGAACGACCACCCGGGCGATTATCGGTCGAGCGGCTGCTCGGCCTGCCACGTCATGTACGCCAACGATCGCTCGCCGGTCAACTCGGGCAAGTTTGCTCAGTACGGTAACGGGGGAACCAGCTTCTCGGTCGATCCGACGATCCCCAAGAACGAGCCGGGGCACCCGATCGAGCACCGGTTCATCACCGCGCCGCCGTCCAGCCAGTGTATCACCTGCCACACCCACCCCGGCACGACGGTCATGAATAGTTATCTGGGGTTCATGTGGTGGGATGAAGAGACCGACGCCAAGTTCATGTACCCGGCCAAGCAGAAGTATCCGACCTCCGAACAGTTCGTCCAGGCGGCGATGAATAACCCGGACGAAGCCTCGGCCCGAGGCAACTGGTCCGATCCGGCCTTCCTGGCGAAGACCGCCGACCTCAACCCCTATCTCGAACACACCCAGTTCGCCGACTTCCACGGCCACGGCTGGGTCTACCGGAGCGTCTTCAAGAAGGACCGTCACGGCATCCTGGTCGACGCCGCAGGGGATCATGTCGAGGAACCCAGTACCCAGGCCCTGATGAACGCGATGGTTCCTCCGACCGAGAAAGAGCGAGCCGAAGGAAAAGAGGAACGCAAGGGGACGCCGCTTCACCTGATGGACATCCATCTGGAAAAGGGGATGCAGTGCGTCGATTGCCACTTCATCGTCAGTGCCCACGGCAACGGCAAGCTTTATGGCGAGGTCCGCAACGCCATCGAGATCGAGTGCATCGACTGCCACGGCACGGCCTCGAAACGGCCCACCCTGCGGACCTCCGGTCCCGCGTCACCCCAAGGCGGCCTGAATCTCGCGGCGCTCCGGACCCCGTCGGGGAAGAAGCGATTCGAGAAACAAGGGAACATCCTGATCCAGAACTCGATGGTCGATCCCAAGCTCTCCTGGGAGGTCGTCCAGACCGTCGATACGCTCGAACCGACCAGTCGGCACTACAACGAGAAGTCGCGGCTGGCCAAGACGGTGCGGTTCGGGGCCGATAACCAGATGGTCTGGGGGGATATCCCCATGCTCAACGGCCGTCCTGACGAGAACGCCTGCGCTCATGCCGATAGCAACATGAGCTGCATCTCGTGCCACTCGTCGTGGAATCCGAGCTGTTACGGCTGCCATCTGCCGCAAAAAGCCAACATGAAGATGCCCGAGCTGCACAACGCGGGCGATATCTCGCGGAATTACGTCTCGTACAACTTCCAGACGCTTCGCGACGACGTCTTCATGCTCGCTCGCGATGGCGACGTGACCAAGAACCGGATCAACCCGGCCCGGTCGTCGTGCGCGATCCACGTCGGTTCATATAACGCCAATCGCGAATCGATCTACGTCCAGCAACAGACGGTCTCGGCCGAGGGATTGTCGGGGATTGCCTTCAGCACCAACGTGCCCCATACGGTTCGCGGCGGTCCCGAGCGAATCCGCACCGGACCCGACGCCGGCCGGTCGGTCAATCCAAACACGTACCTCCCTGGTCGGAACGAGACCAAGCAATGTACCGATTGCCATATCTCGAAGGAAAATGACAACAACGCGATCATGGCCCAGCTCCTGATGCAGGGAACGAACTACCTGAATCATATCGGCCGCTATTGCTGGGTCGCCGCCGGCGAGCATGGATTGTTCGCCGTCGTCGCCACTGAGCGCGACGAACCGCAAACGGTCATCGGCAGTACCTTGCATGAGACCGCTTATCCCGACAACTTCAAGAAGTTCGAGGAAGAACACCGCGAACTGAAAGACGCTCACGAGCACGTCGGACGCGACATCGGCACGACCATCAAGAGCCTGTTCCGCGACAAACCCGAAATTCTCGGCGTTCAGACCCGAGGCGAATACGCCTATGCCGCGTGCGGCGAGCAAGGGGTCCGGCTCTTCGATATCGCATTCATCGACCACAAGGGGTTTGCCGAGCGAACCACGACGGCACCGGTCTCGCCGCTGGGCCAGAAGTTCTATATCAAGACCGCGTACGCCACCGCGGTCGCCTCGCCGACCACGCTCGCCCCGGACCCCACCCGGACTCACAAGGACCAGAATCGCGAGCAGGCGATCCACGCGATGTATGCCTACATCTACGTGGCCGACAAGTACGAGGGGCTCATCACCATCGGAGCCGGGACCGTGATCGACGGCAACCCGCTGAATAACTTCCTCGAACGTGGCGTGACCTTCAACCCCGGCAATATCCTCAAGGGGGCGAATAGCATCACGATCTTCGGCACCTATGCCTACATGACCTGCGATGCCGGGCTGGTGGTGATCTCGCTCGACGACCCCAAGAAGCCGGTCGTGACCTCGGTGATCGGTCACGAATTCCTTCACAAGCCGCGAGCCTTCCAGGGGCAGTTCCGTTTCGGCTATGTCTGCGACGAGGAAGGGATCAAGGTGCTCGACGTGACCAATCCCGCCGTCCCTCGTCCGGTCAGCGCGTTGCCGCTCGAAGACGCTCACAACATCTATCTGGCCCGGACCTACGCTTATGTCGCGGCGGGCAAGAACGGTCTGGTTATCCTCGACATCGAGAAGCCCGAAGCACCCAGGGTCGACCAGGTCTTCACCGCCGGAGGGGTCATCAACGACCTTCACGACGTCAAGCTCGGGATCACCTACGTCAGCGAATTTGCGTATCTCGCCGACGGCAAGAACGGGATGCGGATCGTCCAGCTCACCTCGCCCGAGACTCCGGGCAACGATGGGTTCAGCCCCCGTCCCACTCCCGAGCTGATCGCCACTTACAAGATCCCCAAGGGGGGCGAAGCCCTGGCGATCTCCAAGGGGATGGACCGCGACCGGGCGGTCGATGAGAGCGGCCATCAGATCTCGGTCTTCGGCCGGATCGGTGCCCGACCGTTCGACCTCCAGCAGCAACGGAAGCTCTATCTCCGCGAAGGAACCACCCAACCCTGGTGGGTCAGCGATGATCCCAGAGACCCGATCTACGGCAAACCGCGGGCTCTCCCGAAGCCGGAACCGCTCCGCTGACGTCGCGGAACTTCGCCCGATCGATGACGTGAGAAAGGCCCGAGGAAGCAGGTCTCCCTCGGGCCTTCCGCATGGTTCAAGCGGCGGGCAAGAGACCGGCGAGGGTCTTCAGGTCCTTCTGGAACAGGGCGGGCTCGTAGTCATTGATGGTCTGGAGCCCCTTGCCCAACTCGTCCTCGATCTTGTAGTCGCGTCCGGCGGGAAGTTTGAGATTCAGGCCGGTTTCCATCGACTGCAGAACGGCATCGATTGCCTTGCGATTGGCGTCGAGCTGGGTGCCGGTGTCTTCGACCAGGATCTTGATCGTCCAGGCGATCTGGCGAGCCGCGTCGTAATCGAGTTCCTCGTCGATCACCGAATCGACGAGCTTCCGGAGCAGTTTGAGCGCAACTTTCTCGTCGTATCTGGCTGCGGAAAGGCGTTGGATCAGAACGTCGGACCAGGCCGCGAACTGGCCGGCGGCGGTTCCTAGCGCGGCTTTCCGTCCGTAAGGGCGGGCGGTCGCTTCG
This sequence comes from Planctomycetota bacterium, assembly GCA_021778575.1. Lineage (GTDB taxonomy): Bacteria > Planctomycetota > Planctomycetia > Isosphaerales > Isosphaeraceae > Tundrisphaera. The sequence continues at coordinate 3,648 of JAJYCH010000097.1, read as the reverse complement.
TCGAGAATCGCTTTCTGGTGACCCAGAAGTTCGCCGGTGAGCGACCGGGCCGAGGGGTCGTCCATTTCGAGCCGGGCGATGCCCAGTTTCACGATCGCCAGGGGCCACTCACTGACCGGCGGTCGGCCGGGAGCCCGCTGATAGCCTCGGACCTGCCTCCAGCTTTCACGCTTGAGGTCGTGATGGCACGACCAGCAGTCGAACCGGGCATAATCCGGCCAGGACAGACCGGGGACCGTGGTCGATCCGTCAGCCTTGGTCTCGTCGGCCAGAAGCTGCATCGAGGTTTTCAGGGCCACCGCCGCGCCGACGAGCGAGAGCCTCGTCCGTTCCTTGGTGCCTTCGACGAATCCGGAGGCTTGACGGACCTTGTCGGAGGGTTTTTCGCCGACAAGCCACCAGTGTCGGGGGATGAAGTCGCTGAACGTGGCGACCTCCACGCTGGGCAACGGTGGGTGGCCGGCGGCGTACATCTCGTGGGTGACCACCTTCCCCTCGTCCGACTTGCCGAGGTGGCAGGACAAGCACTGGGCCGACTGGATCGCCGGCGACCGGAGATCGATCATCCCCAGCTTCTCGCGGTCTTCCGTGGTCCGCTTGCGGAACTCGGGCAGGGCGTGCTCCTGCGACCAGTTCGACGACGGGCCATGACAATTTTCGCAGCTCACGCCAACCCGAGGGTTGAACAGCTCGGTACCGATCCGGTTCGTGGCCTCGGCCTGTCCGGCCCCGTGGCAACCGATGCATCCCGCCTTCAGCTCGGTCGGGTCGCTGATCCCGAGCAACGTCGCCATCTTCTTGCCACGTTCGCCGAGCAGGTTCGAGTACGCCAGCGAATGCTTATCCTTGGTGATCCAGGTGTCGTATTCGTCGTACTTGACAAAGTACTGGACCTGCGGAGCCTGCTTGAACTGGTCGGGGTCGTTGTGGCACTGTTTGCAGTTGGAATTGCCCAGATACTTATTCTTCGAGGCATCCTGTTCGACCGGAGCGGGAGCTTCTTCACGATTCGCCCGGGGCTCGGCGGCGAGCGTGGCCAGGCTCACCGCGACGACGGCGGCGCTCATCGTTCCCCATTTCCACCACGGAAACAACGTCATGGCGCAATCCTTCAATGGTTGGGGAGGGCGGCCTGGACCGAGCGGATTTCCACCTCGACCCGGTCGGGATCGAATCGGTAGGGACTGTCAAAAATCCCTCCTCGGCGGTCGACTCGCATGGGCAGGTTCAGACCTTGATACAGCTTTTCGAGCCCGTTGACCACGGCCGGATCGGAGTAGCGCGGGTCGAAGTCGGCGGCGGCCTTATCGAGAGCGACGATCGCCAGGTAGCGCCGGGCGGCGCCGTCCCAATCGAGTTTCGGGCCGTTGTCGGCGAATTTCAAGCTCTGACCGAGCATCGATCGCACTTCCTCGGGCGCGATCGTCCCTTGATTGACCTTCTCGGCCAGTCGAGCCAGGTCTGCCGAAGCCTGGCGAGCCCGGACGGCAACCGTCGATGCGTCGGGGTCGGCGACGGTCATCAGCGCTCGGAGCGAACCGAAGGTCGACGACGAATCGTCGGCCTTGAGGCCGGTCAGATCAGAGGGCAGGATGCCGGCGAGCGGCAGCGACCACGTTCCCCACTGGAGCGAACCACGTTGCGCCGATCCCGTGGCGTTGGCGGCACCCCAACCCCTGGGCGTAAGTTCGTGATGGCACGAAAAGCACGAATATTCGGCAAATTCGGGCCAGGGGGACGTTGAATCCGCCGGGAGCGAGCGGATCGCCCGAGATTCGAGAAGGTCGAGCGACGCCTTCGCCGTCAGAAGCTGGCCGAGGACGAAGACCTTGGCCTCGTAGTCGGGATTGCGCCGCTTGTCGTCGCCAACTTTCCAGTGTTTCGGAAGTTTGGCGAGCTGACTGCCGTACTCGAAAAAGAGCCGGGGGTGCCCGGCGGCGATCAGGTCATGATTGACGTCGGTCGAACCCAGCCCGACGTGGCACTCGACGCACGACTGGCCTCGGGCGAGCAGATCCTTGGTCGGCCTCATCCCGAAATCAACCAGCTTCTGCGTGTCGGAAAGACCCTTCCAGCCGAGTTCGGTATGGGCGGTCAGCCATTTCCCGGCGGGACCGTGGCATCCTTCGCAGCTCACGCCGTCGGCCAGGGCGAAGTCAGGGCTTCGCGTCCATTTCGCTTCCGACGAGAACCCCTGATAGACATGGCAGCGCAAGCAAGTATCATTCTCGAACGGTCGCGCTTCCTCGATCGTTCGGAGATGCTTGAGATTCTTCTCGATCGTCCGCGAGCGGTCGTCGAAGAGAATGGAATAAGCCCGGTTATGGGGGTCATAGGCTTGCGAGAAGGTATATTCCGATCCCTTGAGCGCCAGGGGGACGGTTCGCCCGCCATGACAGGCCGCTGCGGCGCACGATCCCGTGCCTTGCCAGCCGACGGACTCGCCCGAGCGAAGATCCTGAGCCCGAGCGACGTTCGGAATCCATCCGAGGAGGAACGCGAGTCCCAACCTCGCGACGAGGGATCGGTGATCGTGGAGGTTCAGGCCCATGGGTTCAGACCCCGAAAACGAAAAATCACCGCTGACCGAGAAGGCCCGGCCGTCGTTGCCCGCGGATCGTGAATGACGCGAACAGTGCGCGGAGAGACAGAAATTCCGCCGGTCGAAGGGCGGATCGATCGTTCTGAAATGAGTTTAGCATGCCGGGCGGGCATGACAAACAAATGATCTTTCGATCCGACCGGTCCGGGGCGGATTCGGACCGGTCCGATCAGGCGGCGTCGGGCTCGTTGCTGACACTGGAGTTCGACGCTCGACGACCGAGAGCGTCGTAAGTGGCATACTTATATAGGTCGGACAGAGTTGGATAGTTGTAGCACGAGTTGATGAAAAGGTCGGCGTCGGCGTCCATCAGCAGCGCGGTCAGTCCGACGTGGACCAGTTCGGTCGCGCCTTCGCCGATCACGTTGACGCCGAGGAGCTTCATGTCGCTCGATCGGAACAGGAGTTTGAGGAACCCCTCGTTGTCGCCGATGATCTGGCCCCGAGCGTTCGCCGAATACGAAGCTCGACCGGCGATGTACGGGACCTTCTGCTCGATCAACGATTCCTCGGTGGCACCGGCCATCGAGCATTCCGGGATCGTGTAGATCCCATAGGGCAGAACCGACGCGACGTTTTTCTTGTACTTCAGGTCGAATGCGTGAACCATCGCGACCCGAGCCTGTTCCATCGACGTCGACGCCAGCGCGGGGACGCCGATCACGTCCCCCGCCGCGTAGATATGGGGCATCTCGGTCTGATAATGTTCGTTGACAGGGATCAATCCCCGCTTGCCCAGCTCGACCCCGATCTTCTCGAAACCGAGTTCGGACGTATTGCTGTTCCGTCCCGACGAGACCAGCACGGCATCGCCGGTGACGATCGTGCCGGATTTCAGGTGGAGTTCGATATCGTGCTCATTGCGGACCGAGACAACCGCGTCGGACATCAGCATCCGGATTCCCAGACCTTCCATCCCGCGCCGGAGGGCGGCCGAGATCTCATGGTCGAGGAATCCGATCAGACGATCCTTCTGTTCGATCAGCGTGACCTTGACTCCCAGGGCGGCGAACATGCAGGCATATTCACAACCGATCACGCTGCCA
>JAJYCH010000096.1 GCA_021778575.1 Planctomycetota bacterium | reverse complement strand
ATCTCGTATCGTCCCTCGGGCTTGTTGACGACCTTGCGAGCCTCGGCCAGGAACGGCGCCAGCGCTTTGAGTTCGGCCCTCAGAGCTTCGAGCTGCTTCGGGTCCAGCGGAAGGAACGGATCTTGCTCGAACAGTTCGCGAATCCGCCCGGCCTGCTCCTGCGCTTCGGGTGACGGCTTGGCCCCGGTGGCGACCGTCGCGCTGATCTGTGGCCAGCGCGACGGGATCAGCCGGTTCGCGGCGAGCAGAGGCGTCGCCGAGTTCACCTCGGCAGGCACGACTTTACGCCCGGCCTCGATCGCCTCGAATCGCCAGTTCGGATCGGACTTGTCGAGCTTCTCGATGACCTGAGCCGTTCGCCCCCGCATTGAGCTGAGATAGGCATAACGCACGGAAACCGTGATCAGGCCGACGAGACCAATCAGGACCGCGCAAACGATCAGAATCCACTTCAGCCAGACGAAAAGCCGGCGGGACTTCCTGCGAATCTTCGTCGGCGGGGCCGGGATGTCCATCAGCATCTCCTGAGTCACGGACCCATCAACCGGAACGATTGCCCGGGAATTATCCGCGAGATCGCTCGCTACGGACACCCCTCTTTTGACTTCAGAACCTCGCGAGCCCGTGCGTGGGCCGTGCAGCCGATCTCGAACCGGCCTCGGCTGTTCGCGGGATCTTCGAGGACCCAGATCTCGGGAGGTCGAGGTCGTTCATCGGCGATGCCCTACATTATGACTTGATGTTTCGTTTGTCACGAGCGTTTGAGAATGTAGGATAGGGCTTGCCCTGCCGTTGTTTTGGTCGACGCTCGCGGAACGGCAGGGCAAGCCCTGCCCGACATATTTTGTTGCGACCAACTCTCTTTACTTTTCTTATCTTCTCATCAACGTCTCATCCAGATTCAGCAACACGTTGGCTACGACGGTCCAGGCGGCCAGCTCGGTCAGGTTGGCCCCATCAGGGGCAGGACCCAGCGGTTCGGTCGCCATCTTTTTGGCCTGCTCGGGTTCTTTCTGGAACCGGGCGAAGGCGTCGTCGTAGAGCTTGCCGAGCCGGTCGATTTCTTTTTCGGTGGCGTCTCGCGAGAGACACAACTTGACCCCCAGCTTGATCCGCTCGTTCCGATCCTTCGCCCCGCTCACCATCCTTCGGGCCAGCCCTTGCGAGGCTTCGACGTAGACAGGATCGTTGAGCGTGACCAGGGCCTGGAGCGGGGTGTTGGTCCGGGTCCGGCGGACGGTGCAAATTTCGCGGTTGGGGGCGTCGAAGGTGGCCATCGAGGGGTAAGGGTTCGAGCGTCGCCAGGTGGTGTAGAGCGCCCGGCGGTAGCGGTCGGCACCCATGCTGGTTTGCCAGTCGATCCCGCCGCCGAACGCCGCGCTCAGGCCGCTCGATGGCTGCGGCGGCCTCACCGGTGGGCCGTACATCTTGGGGCTGAGCAAACCGGCGACGGCGAGCGCCTGGTCGCGGACGGTTTCGGCCGACAGGCGAAACCTCGGCCCTCGGGCCAGCCACTGGTTCGCCGGGTCGAGCCGCAACCCGTCGGGCGTGACCTTCGAGCTTTGCCGATAGGCCGACGAGGTGACGAGCAACCGGAGCAGATGCTTCAGATCCCAGTGATGATCGACCAGGTCGTTCGCCAGCCAGTCGAGCAGTTCGGGATGGGTGGGCGGTTCCCCTTGCGAGCCGAATTCCTCGGAGGTTGGCACCAGGCCCGCCCCGAAAATCTGTTCCCAGGCGCGGTTGGCGACGACCCGGGCCGTCATCGGGTTGTCGAAGCTGACGAGCCAGCGGGCCAGCGTCAATCGGTCGCGAGGAGCACCGGGCGGGAGCGGGTAAATCGCCTCGGGAACTCCTTCGGTCACCTCGTCGCCGAGGTCGAGAAAATTCCCCCGACGCTGGATTTTCGTGGTCCGTCGCGCGGTCGGGGGCAACTCGGCGAGGACCGGCACGGTTGTCTCGGGCTTGAGCCCGGCGAGTTCTTTCTTGAGCCTGGCGATCTGGTCGCGGTTGGGCTGACGCTCGGGCGCGATCTCGGTCAGGTAAAAGCGTTCGACCTCGCGCCTCTGGGATTCGGTTCGCTGCCCGTCGGGCGTCTGGAGGAGCCCGAGGATCGTCGAGGGAATCCGGGCGAATTCACCGGCCCGGTCGTCATCGGTGACTCCGACCCGGACCCGTCCGACCGTCCGGTCCCCCTTTTTCGAGCCGTGGTCGAGAGTCACGGTCAGGGTCGAACCGGGCTCGATGCTCAAGGGGGTTCCGAGTACCAGTGTCAGGGCTCTCGGACGATTTTCGAGCGTGGCGACCGACCACCCTTTGGCGGACTTGCTCAGGACGTCGGCCGAAATTTTCGGGTCGTCGGCGAATCCGGCGGCGAAGGTCAGAGCTCGGTCGCCGCTGGGGGAGAACTCGGCCGAGAGAGTGGGAGCCTTGTCGATCGGCTGGGTCCAGACCGGGTTCCGCTGGTCGTCGAGGATCAAGATCTTCGCGCCGTTGAGCCGTTCCTGAAGCATTCCGTCGGTCCGGCTCCAGAGCGTCAGGCGGTCGATGGGACCGACGGATTTGAGATCGAGTTCCCACCAGGGATCGTCGGAAGGCGCGGTGTGGGTGGTCGACTTGGCCTGGACGTAATCGCCATTGGTGTTGCCGTCGATCGCCAGGCGAGCCGGACCGTCGAAGGCGGTGGACGACTGCCTGGCGTCGCCGGTCGGGGCGATGTTCTCGCCGTTCCGGAAGACCTGAACCTCGGCGAGCGAGATCATTTTTTGCGAGCCCGGAAGCTCGACCCGGACGAACCGACCGGCGAGCTTCGAGCCGCCGGGAGGCCGGAGGCTCGCGCCGACCCGGTTGACGAGGAAGCCGCCGTTCGCCGGTTTCGCCGGGTCGGGCAAGACCTCGACCCGGACCGCGCTCAGCCTGGTTCCGCCGGGCTTGAGGGTCAAGGTTGTCAGATCAGGCTTGCCGTTCGAGCCGAGCCGGACCGACTGGTCGTCGAGAATGGTGGTTTCAACGCCCGCTCGCGATTCGACCGCTTCGGGCTTGGGGGTCTGCCAGTTCAGCTCGACGTCGAACCCTTTGATCCAGCGGGCCAGGCTTGTCGAGGATTCGGGCGTCGGGGTTTCGAGCGACTTTTCGAGTGATTCGATCTGCTCCTTCAACTCGATCTTCCGCCGCTTCTGTTCGGCCGATTCGATCATCAGGGTCGGGCTCTCGTCCCCTCTATCGGCGTCCTGGGTGTTGTTGAAGAAGGCGAACACCCGGAAGAAGTCGGCCTGCGAGAGCGGATCATATTTATGGTCGTGGCACTGGGCGCAGGCGATGGTGGTGCCCATCCAGACGGCCATCGTGGTGTTCACCCGATCGACGACGGCGGCGCTCCGGAACTCCTCGTCGTTCGTCCCGCCTTCGTTGTTGGTCATCGTGTTCCGGTGGAACGCGGTGGCGATCCGGGTCTCGTCGCTGGCATCAGGCAGGAGATCGCCGGCAATCTGTTCGAGCGTGAACCGATCAAACGGTTTGTTGGCGTTGAATGATCGGATCACATAGTCGCGATAGGCCCAGATGGTTCGCGAGGGGTCGTCGGCATAGCCGGCCGAGTCGGCGTAGCGGGCCAGGTCGAGCCACTGACGGGCGGCGTGCTCGCCATAAGCGGGGCTGGCCAGAAGCCGGTCGACCAGGTTTTCGTAAGCGTTGGGGCTCGTGTCTCGCGAAAAAGCGTCGACTTCCTCGATCGTCGGCGGCAGGCCGGTCAGGTCGAGACTCAGTCGGCGGATCAAGGTATTTCGGTCGGCTTCGGGCGAGGGCGTCAACCGTTCCTGCTCGATCCGGGCCAGGAGAAAGCGGTCGATCGGGTTCTTCGACCAGGCGGGGTTCGCGGAGTCGGGCAGGGGGGGACGAGTCGGCTTGACGTATGACCAGTGTCTGGCGTAAGGAGCCCCTTGCGCGATCCAGCGAGTGAGTCGGTCGACCTCGGCGGGAGGGAGTTTCGCGGCATGTTTGGGCGGGGGCATGACCTGATCGGGGTCGTCGGACTGAACGCGCTCGATCAGTTCACTCTCGCCGGGCTTCCCCTTGACGATGGCCGAGTATCCGCCCAGATCCTCGAAAGCCCCGGCCTCGGTATCCAGCCGCAACGGCTTGCTAACTCCTTTCCGCTTGGCCGAGTCGGGACCATGACAAGCGTAACAGCGGTTCGACAGGATCGGCCGGATTTCTCGATTAAAATCGACCGGCCGAGCCGGCGAATCCTCGCCTTGAGTGGCTGGTGATAACCCGGCGCCAATCAGAAACACCACCGCCCAGGCGGGAGAGAGAAGATCACGCATGGAAGTCGACCGGGTCAAGGGAAGGAGAGATCGCCGATTCCGCGGAATGTTCAACTTCGATTGTACCGCAAACCGGGACGGTAATGCGACAAGCCGTTTCGGCAAATGCCTGGTGAGTAGACCCGGATCGAGCGTCTAACCCGTCGAGCGTGTCCATGGAAATAAGAGAATGAGTTACAGAAAAAGACCCAGTTCGCCCAATCTGCGTCAAGAATCAGCAATGACCCCGTGGGACCCCCCAATGGTGAGTCTGACGTTCTTACTTGAAATTCGATAAGCTTTCTCTGAATCAAGCGTCAGTCAAGTGATCAGACTCGTCTATTTTGTCCCTAAAGTAGAAAATCGGGTCGGATTTTCTCCCCAGTGTCAGTTCATATTATCGGGGAAAAATGGGATAACTGGGAAAGCAAGAGGTCTCAAAAAGATGAACTGACACCGATTTTCCTCCAAAAAGATGAACTGACACCGATTTTCTCTGACACCGATTTTCTGGCCCTGGGCTTGACGCAGGATGGCCATCCCAAGCATCCGCTGTACCTGCCGAAGGGAGCCGAGTTGGTCGCCTTCATGGGGAAAATTGGTGTCAGTTCATTTTTTCGGATGATTAAATTGATCTGACACCGATTTTCTTTGACACCGATTTTCTTTCGATTTTCTTTTTTGAAACCCAAGGAAAGAATCACTCTTTATCGAAAAGAGGGTAGTTCTTGCTGTCAGGTACTTCTGGATGGCAAATTTTCAAGGCAACCTTCTTTTTCTCAAGGATAATTTGATTATTGCAATTCAAGAGATGTTTGTCATATGTATGAAGGTGGTCAACCTCGTAGTGCAAAGCCGTCGCGAGATGAATGGCATCGGCCAGCTTCAAATTGAATTGCCGCCTAAGATAACCCGCTTTGGTAGTGATCACGTTATCGGCGGCTCGTCGAGTCATCCAGGGATTTTCCATATAATCAGATATTTGTTGCATTTCTAATTCAAGTTCCTTTCCCTTGGGAACGAACTTGATCACCTCAGCCATGACGATCGACGACGTCACTATTAGGACCTTGTTTAGAGACGCTTGTTCTCTCAACACGTCGATAATTTGAATCCGACCAGGAGTCCGCTCGATAGCCGAAATGAAAACGCATGAATCCCAATAGGCGAGAAAAGGCTTAGTCGGCATCTCTGAGCCTCCTCACATATTTCGACGACTCCACTCCATTCGTGATATTTATAGACTGCCCTTCGGCGAATTGTGGTAAGTCTGCCGATTCTCTCAGAGGTTTCATCGATCTGGCTTCCATCATCATAGGCCTACCCGACCGATTGTATTTCACTTTCCCCTCCACTTGAACTCTTCTGCCGATCTCCTTGAGTGAATTTCTCATTAAGCCTTCATCGATAACGCATTTTGTGGGGTGATTGGTCAGGATATCATAAATGACGAAATGGGTCTCACCATGGATGCTGACCGTCTCTAGTTTGCCCTCAAGCACGGCGTCTTCGTGGTAGTAGCGTTTGCGGATGATGTTTTCGACATTCTCGACTAACTTACGGCTCGGACTGACACTCGGCTGGCCTGGCGCAGAGAACTCTACCGAGCTGACTCCATCTCGAAGAATTAGTGTAGCGATATCCTTCGCGCTCTCCATCGCACTTTCAGAGAATCCCTCTGGCTCCCCTCCGTTCTCGAGTTCGTTGAGTGCACTCAAGTAGGTATCTACGACACGGCCAGGGTCAGGCGCGTCGATTCGTTTTCTACCCATGATGCGGAACGTCAAAGGGCTATTGTAAGAGGCCGACACGACAAGCCATTCGAGGGTCGGCCGCGAAGTGCTAGAGACTCGTTCATCAATTTCTCGGAGAATTTTAAGGCTCTGGCCGAGCGATCGAAGCAACGTAGGAAGTGGCACCCCATCCTTCCTAGGCGTAACCATAATGGTCAATATGTTGCCGCTCGCTTCTGCGATCGCCAGGATTTCCCTATCGGCGATTTCCTCGGGCATGACCAAGCCCTCACCGTTTGGGAGATGATTCGTTCACGTCAACGACACCCGATCGTGAGCAGGAATTAAAAAATTAGAGCTATGGGCTAAACGTGATAATTTAAAATGACTGTTAGGATAATGGGTTCGCAACGAGTTTATTCTAACGCGCTCGCCGCTTCAACGCAATTCCGAGATTCGTTCGAGGACGTAGAGCGCTGAACCCACAGGAAATCGGTGTCACTTGGGAAACTCGGTGTCAGATCGATTTAATCAAACGAGAACCGATCCGACACCGAATTCTCCCCCATCGCGGCCATCCTTAAGCCGAATTCATTAGGGCTCCTCGCTTCTCGATGCCATGACGTCGGCTCAGGCCCCTGCTTTCCTTTCTTCGCTCTCGTTACAATAGACGGACATTTCCGACGAACATCTTCCGAGGCGCGTTCTCGGCAGGGTGCCCTCGTTCGATCCTCCGTGCTTTCCGGGAGCTTTAGTCGTGAGCGATGGCCTGAAGCGGGTTTATGGGATCGACCTGGGGACGACTTACTCGGCCATCGCTTATGTCGACGAGCATGGCAAGCCCGTCGTCGTGCCGAACCAGGAGAGCGAGCGGATCACTCCGTCGGTCGTCCTGTTCGATGGCGATAATGTGATCGTCGGCAACACGGCCAAGGAGGCTTCCAAGGTCGAGCCTCATCGCGTGGTCTCGCGGGTCAAGCAGAACATGGGCGACCCCAACTTTGTCTTCGAGCACGACGGGCAAGCTTACAGTCCCGAGGATATCAGCTCGTTCGTGCTCCGGAAGGTCGTCGGCGATGCCGAGATCGCTCTCGGCGGCGAGGAGAAGATCACCGACGTCGTCATCACCTGCCCGGCCTATTTCGGGACCGACGAGCGCGAGGCGACCGCCAACGCCGGTCGGCTGGCGGGCCTGAACGTCAGGGCAATCCTTAACGAACCCACCGCCGCGGCCATCGCCTATGGCCTGGAACAGGGCGAGGACCAGACCGTTCTGGTCTATGACCTCGGCGGCGGAACGTTTGACGTGACGATGATCGAGATCAAGGATCGGTTGATTCGCGTGATCTGCACCGGTGGCGACCACCGGCTCGGCGGGGCACTCTGGGACGAGGCGGTCGTCCTTTATCTGGCCGACGAGTTCCGGACCCAGACCGGCGAAGAAACCGACCCGATGGATGATCCCGAGGTTCTCAACGACCTCTTCCTCCAGGCCGAGCGCGGCAAGAAGACGCTCACCCAGCGCGACAAGGCCCCGTTCCGGGTGACCCACGCCGGCAAGCAGGCCCGGGTCGAGCTGGAACGGTCGCAGTTCGAGTCGATCACGCGTCACCTGCTCGACCGGACGATCGAGCTGACTCATGAGATGCTGGCCGACGCGAAGGTCAAGGGTTATGCGAAGTTCGACAAGATCATCCTGGTCGGCGGAGCGACGCGGATGCCGCAGGTCCGCGACCGGATCGTCGCCGAGTTCGCCATCGAGCCCGAGAGTTACGACCCCGACGAGGCCGTCGCCAAGGGGGCCGCGCTCTACGGTCTGAAGGAGTCGCTCCAGGACGAGGTCCGCGACCTCCTCTCGCCCGAAACCCCGGCCGCCGAGGCCGCTGGCGGTGGGCTCGACCTCGCCGCCGTGACCGACGCCCAGGTGGCCGAGGCGCTCGACAAGATCGAGCGCGAGCTAGGGTACACCTTGACCGGTCCCGTCCGCGAGCTGGTCAACACCCAGATCGTCAACGTTCTGAGCAAGAGTCTGGGGGTGATCGCGCTTGACGAGAAGGGCAAGAATGTTGTCGTCTACATCTTGCCGAGGAACGGCGAGGTTCCGATGTCGAGCTCGACCGATTTCGGAACCGACCAGCCGAACCAGACGGGCGTCGATATCCGCGTGATGGCCGGCGAGCGTGACAGTCCCGAGCCGCTGGACTGCAAGGACGTGGGAGTCGCCACGCTCAACCTGCCCACGGGGTTGCCGTCGCGAAGTCCGATCCGGGTCAAGTTCGCGATCAGTCGCGACGGCCGGTTGAACGTCACCGCGACCGACCTGACCGGCGGGGCGTCGATCGACGTCGACTTCGAGACCGAAGCCGTGATGAACGCCGAGGCCGTGGCGGAACGGTCGTCGGCGCTCCGGCTTTTGAATGTCTCCTGAAGCAAGGAGGAATTCGCGATGGCAACCGTGACCGAAATGATTGACAGCTCCCCTGCGGTCACTCAGGAGTCCGCGCTCGGCGAGCACCGGTTCGTGATCCATAACGTGAGCTGGGAGAAGTACGAGGCGCTCCTCGAACTCTTCGGCGATGGCGGGCCGAAGATGAATTACTGCCGGGGGGATCTGGAGCTGATGTCGCCGCTGATTCCGCACGAACGTTACAAAAGGCTGTTTGGTTTCATGGTCGAGGCCTTAACAGAGGAGCTCGATATCGAACGAAACGCACTTGGATCGACCACGTTTCGGAAGCAAATGGCCGAGAAAGGTCTGGAACCCGACGAGTGTTACCTCATCGCCAATGCCGGCAAGATGGTGAGCGAACGCACTCCGGACCTCGAGATCGACCCGCCCCCCGACCTGGCCATCGAGATCGAGATCACGAATAGCCTGGTCGACAAGCTGAGCATTTACGCCGGGATTGGCGTTCCCGAGCTCTGGAGATATGACGGCGAGGCATTGACCGTCTTGCTTCTTCAACCCGACGGGACCTATCAGGTTTCCGAGACCAGTCGGACATTCCCCTTCCTGCCGATGGGTGAACTCGTACGCTTTCTCGAAGAATACTCGCCGACCACCGAGATGCGCTGGGGAAAGTCATTCCGGACCTGGGTCCGCGAAGTTCTCTTGCCGATCTATGAAAAAAAAGGCGTTCGGGAATGATCGGATTCTCATCGCACTGAAAGGACGTCGCAATGGCCACACTGACAGAGTCGACGACATTCCCGCTCGCTTGCGAGAGTCGTTTCGTCCTCTATGGAGTGGGTTGGGCGGGATATCAGGCACTCCTGAAGATCGTGGGGGATCATGGACCGCGCCTCACTTATACTCGGGGGAATCTGGAACTCATGTCTCCGTTGTTTCCCCATGAAGGCTCCAGCAAACGACTCGGTCGGATGGTTGAGACGATCGCCGAGGAATTGGAAATTCCGATCAGACCGGTTCGATCAATGACTTTGAGTCGTGAGGATCTCGACCGGGGGCTCGAACCCGACGAGAGCTATTACATCGTCAATGTCGGTCGAATCGGCAATCGGATCGAATTCAACTTCGAGGTGGACCCACCACCCGACCTGGCGATCGAGGTGGAAATCACCAGTGGGATTCTCGACAAACTGGAGATTTACGCCAAGCTGGGGGTTCCCGAACTCTGGCGATTCGACGGCGAGATTTTGACGGTGTTGCTACTCCAGGCCAATGGAGTTTATGACTTGTCTCCTCGAAGTTTCGCCTTCCCGTTTCTGCCCATGGATGTCGTGGCGCAATTTCTCCTTGATCCGGAAATCTCGGACGAGAGTCGATGGATCAGAACCTTTCGTCGCTGGGTCCGAGACGTCCTCTTGCCGATTTATCGCGCCGCTCGACCGGAATAAACCCATGTCCATATACGTTGGAATTGACCTGGGGACGACCAATTCGGTCGTCGCGGCGCGGAATGCTTATGGCCGGCCGGAGGTCATTGTCAGCCGCGAGGGGCGGAATATCACGCCCTCGGTCATCTACTTCGGGACCACCCCGCCCGCCGTGGGGGACGAGGCCAAGGAATGGGCTCGACTCGGTAACGATGAGATCGCCAGCTTCTTCAAGCCGCATATGGGCAGCCCGCTCTACAAACTGCGGTTTCACGGGCGCGACTTCGACGCGACCGA
>JAJYCH010000095.1 GCA_021778575.1 Planctomycetota bacterium | reverse complement strand
GGAACGAACCCAACACTCGTTCCCACGGTCCTCCGTGGGAATGCCCTCTTCGACGCTCCGCGTCGTTCTTTCTGGCTCAACTTGCCAATTAGCAGAGGACGCAGAGTGTCCCGACGATCCCCCGATCTGGAGTGCGAGAGCTTGCTCTCGCTCTGGCGACCGGAGCTTGCTCCGAGCCCGAGTGACATGGCCAACGAGTTCCGGGCCACGACCGTGGAGCAAGCTCCACGAAGCAAAGCGAGAGCAAGCTCTCGCACTCCAGAGGAACGATACGTCCGAGGCCCCCATCAAAAAATCCGGGCACTCCCAACCGACGGAACGAACCCAACCCTCGGCGACGGAACGAAGCCAATCACGCTGGTTCTGCTCGGCCTGCTCCTGCTCGCCTCGAACGCCCAGGCTGACCCACCCCGACGACCCAACGTCGTCTTGATCATGACCGACGACCAGGGGTACGGCGATCTCGGTTTTCACGGCAATCCGCAGCTCAAGACGCCGAGGCTTGACTCACTCGCCCGCGAATCAGCCCGATTCCGGACGTTCTATGTTGGGCCGGTCTGTTCGCTGACTCGCGCCAGCTTGATGACCGGGCGTTATGCCTATCGGACCGGGGTCGTCGATACCTTTCGAGGGCGGTCGATGATGCATCCCGACGAGGTGACCGTCGCCGAGATCCTGGCCGACAACGGCTATCGGACCGGGATCTTCGGCAAGTGGCACCTCGGCGATAATGCGCCCCTCCGGCCGATCGACCAGGGGTTTCAGGAGGCTCTGGTCCATCGAGGCGGCGGCATCGGCCAGGTTTCCGACCCTCCCGGGAGCAGCTATTTCAACCCGATCCTGATGCACAACGGCCGCGAAGAACGGACGAGCGGCTATTGCTCGGACGTGTACACCGACGCGGCGCTGCGGTTCATCGAGGCCGATCGGACCCGTCCGTTCTTTGTCTACCTGGCCTTCAACGCCCCTCATGAGCCGTTGCAGGTGCCGGACCGCGACCTCGAACCGTACCGAGGGATCACGCCCTATCGGGGCGAGCCCGGGGACGGCCACCCCCTGCCCGCCTCGGTTCCCGCCGAAACCACCGCGCGGGTTTACGCGATGGTCGCGAATATCGACGCCAATGTCGGCCGGTTGCTCGATCGGCTCGACGCCCTGGGGCTGGCCCGCGACACCCTGGTTATCTTCCTGTCGGACAATGGTCCCCAGCAACCGCGGTACAACGCGGGGATGCTCGACCGCAAGGGAAGCGTTCACGAAGGGGGGATTCGCGTCCCGTGCTTCGCGCGCTGGCCGGGAGTGATCGAGGCGGGACGAGTGGTCGAGAAAATGGCCGGTGCGATCGACCTGGCTCCGACCATCGTCGATGCCTGCGCGGCTCCGAAGCCGGAATCCGTCGCCTTCGATGGCCGGAGCCTCATGCCCTTATTGAAAGCAGAGGCCGTCGATTGGCCCGATCGGACGCTCTATTTCCAGTGGCATCGCGGTGATCTTCCGCAATTGCATCGGGCGTTCGCGGCGCGGTCGGATCGTTACAAGCTGGTTCAGGCCCAGGGGGTCGAACCGATCCGTTTACCCCGATCGCAACGATATGAACTGTTTGACATGCAGACCGACCTTCGCGAGCAGGTGAACATTGCCGGCTCGCATCCGGAGATCGTGGAGTCGATGCTCCGAGGCTACGAAGCCTGGTTCGCCGATGTCGAGTCGACGCACCGTTTCACTCCGCCGCGAATCCACCTGGGCTCTCCCCGGGAGGACCCGGCGACCTTGACCCGCCAGGACTTCCGGGGTGAGGCAACGGCCTGGGAACCGGGCGAGATGGGCGGCTGGGACGTCGAGGTCATCGAGCCTGGAAGTTATGACCTTGAAATCGTTTACGTCCAGGGAGCCGCCGGCTTCGCACAGATCGAGCTGGCGGGAGTCACCAGGAAGGTCGAAATCGCTCAGGGATCGCGGACCTGCCGCGTCGAAGGATTTGAGCTGAAGCCAGGGCCGGGGAAACTTCGGGCCTGGGTCGAGCGACCAGCCGGGACCGTCGCCATCTATCAACTCGTCATCCACCGGCGGAAACCGGCTCCGAAGCGTTGAGTGATCGAGACAATTTTCTCAGTTTCTGAAGAATCGGACGGTCGCCGGTCGAACTAGAAAGAGGACGTTTCTCTCGGAAGATCGCAATCGATTGGTGCAAGCTCCACCTAAACCCTCTGATTTTGTGGACTGGTCTCAATCTGGATGAAATTTCGTCGAGCCCATCCCTAGGGATCAAGATACATCATGCTAGTCTTATGTGTTGGCATGTATCGCGCCTGTTCAACCTGGCAATATGGGGTAGCTGGGCAGCTTCTCGAACGATTTCGAGGGGCTCAGCGGCTCGGGTTCGTTGATGGCGGTCGGTTTGCGACGGAGTTCGAGTCGGGTCTGGAACCTTCGGCCTGGGGGGTGTTGAAGGCCCACGACGCTCACGAGCACTACGCGAATCTCCTGGCTGACGGGCGAGCCCTGGCGATCTATTCGCACCGCGACCTCCGGGACGTGGCGTTTTCGTGGATGCACAAGACCGGGACCAGCTTCGACGAGGTGGTCTCGAGCGGTTTCTTCGACCGCTGCTTGCGGAATGACCGTTTCTGGCGGTTGCAGCCCGGGATGCTCCTGCAAACCTACGAAGATTTGATCGCCGATCCGGTCCGAGGCGTGGCCGAGATCGCCGCCCATCTGGGGTTGCCGCTCGAAGCTGGAGAGGCCGAATCGATCGCGGATTCGCTGTCGTTCGAGGCGAACCAGCAGCGAACGGTCGACCTGGCCAACCGGCTGGTCGCCAGTGGGATTCCGTTGAATTCGAAGGACCAGGATCGCTACGATCCCGCCTCGCTCCTGCACTGGAACCACCTCAGGAGCGGCAAGGTCGGCGACTGGCGCGAGAAGGCCACTCCCGAGCAGCGAGCGATTCTGGGACGGATTTGCGGCTCGTGGCTCATCGAGCATGGGTATGAGGTCGATGACGCCTGGAGCCCCGACGGCTGGGGGAGCAGCACTCCGGCCGGCCAGCCGGAGCCGCGAATCTCCTTCGCGGCGAATGGAGAGGATATCGTCCTCGACCGCCTGTTTCAGGGTCAAATCGGGACTTTTATCGACATTGGAGCCGCTCATCCCCGAGCCAACAACAAGACTTATTATTTTTATCTCAGAGGTTGGCGAGGGGTGAATCTCGAGCCCGCGTCGGGTGCTCGCGACAGCTTCGAGTCGGTCCGACCCGGCGACTTCAACCTCGCTTATGCAATTTCCGACACATCGGGAGAGCGGTCGTTCTTCGAGATTCCGGGCCACGAACCGGCGACCACGCTGTCGCGTGAGGTCGCCGAAAAGTACCTGACGCGGGGATTCTCGATCATCGAACGACGAGTTCCGTTGCGAACCGTGGCCAGCCTGGTCGAGCAATTTCGGCTCGAAGCTCCCGACCTCTGCTCGATCGACGTCGCCAGCGGGGCCGAGAGTGTGCTTCGAGGGATACACCTGGCCCAATGGCAGCCCAAAGTGCTGGTCATCAAGGCCGCCAGCCCGACAGCCGATGCCTCTCGACATCTGTCCTGGGAATCGATCGTCCTTGAGCACGGTTACCACTTCGCGATGTTCGACGGGATCAACCGATTCTATCTTCGAGCCGACCTGGCGGGAGCGCTCCCGCTCTTTGACCGTCCGGTCAACCCACTCGATCGCTACGAACGCTTCGATCTCGTCGATCAGCGGACCAGGGCCGATCGAGTTCAAGGTCTCTATGACCTGGAGCGTCGCCGGGCCGAGAAAGCGCTCGCTCGGACCGCCGAAATTGAGGAGAAGCGTGGTCAGCTCATCGACCGGTTCCTGTCGGAACGCGACTCCTGGCAGCGCGAGCGTGACGCCTGGCAGCGCGAGCGTGACGCCGTCCAGCGTGAGCGCGACTCCTTCCAGCGTGAGCGAGACGCCCGGCAGGTCGAACGCGACGCGGTCGAACGTGAACGCGATGAGTTCCAGCACGAGCGGAACGACGCCGCGCACACCATCGCGACGCAGGCCGTGGAATTGCGCAAGGTCCGCGACGACCTCGCCCGCCTCAGCTTCGCCCGGGACGCCGAGCGAGCCCGGTTCGACCAGGAACGCCAGGACCAGGGCCGCAATGCCGAGAAAGCCGGGACCCAGCTTCGCCCCGATCGGTTGATCGACCGTCTGGGGGTGGTCAGCGCCTTGCACCGTCGGGCTGGGCCGCACAAGCCGATCACGAAGCCGTGACCTGAACCCGAACTTTATCCATCGAGTCTGGGCAACGCCCCCTTGCTGTCGCCCAGGCTCGGGGTCTGGGCTCCGATCCGGTCGAGCATCGTCACATAAAGATTATTCAATGGAGTATTCTTGGGATAAACCAGGTGCCGCCCCCCCTTGATCGCCCCGTTGCCCTTGCCGGCGACAAGGATCGGCAGATCATCATGATTGTGACGGTCGCCGTCGGAAATCCCGCTGCCGTAGACGATCATCGAGTGATCGAGGACGTTGCCGTCCCCTTCCTTGATCGAGCGGAGCTTGTCGAGGAAGTAGGCGAACTGTTCCAGGTGATAGATGTTGATCTTCTTGATCTTAGCCTGCTTGTCCGGGTCCTTGCCGTGATGGGAAAGGTCGTGGTGGCCTTCGGGAACACCAATGAACTTGTAGCTCTTGGTTGATCCCTCGTTGGCGTAAACGAAGGTCGAGATCCGGGTCGAGTCGGTCTGGAACGCCAGGGCCAGGACGTCGAACATCAGCCGGATGTGGTCGCGATTCTCCTTCGGGACGCCGGTCGGGACGCGGACCCCTTTCAGGTCGATGGTCGACGCCTTATCGACCCGCGCGAACCGCAATTCCAGCTCGCGGACCGAGCTGAGGTACTCGTCGACCTTCTGACGGTCGACCTGGCCAAGCTTGCCCCGGAGTTGCTTGGCGTCCTCGGCGACGAAGTCGAGGACCGATTTCCGGTACTTCTCTCGCTTGGCCCTGGCCTCGGCGGTTTCGTTGGAGAGCTGACCGGCGAAGAGGCGTTCGAAGACAAGCTGGGGGTTGATCTCCTTGGCCATCGGCGTCGATTCCGACCGCCAGGAGATATTCGACGAGTAAGCACAGCTATAGCCCGAGTCGCAGTTACCGGCCTGGGCTCCGCGGTCGATCCCGAGTTCGAGCGAGGGGAACCGGGTGGCCTTACCGATCCGCTGGGCGGCCACCTGATCGACCGAGACCCCGGCCTTGATGCCGAACCCGGCGGTCTTGAGCGGGTGAGTCCCGGTCAGGAAGCTGGCGAGTGACCGGGCGTGGTCGCCGCCGCCGTCGCCGTGGGCGAACGCCCCATCCTGGGTCAAGCCGGTGAGGACCAGAAGATCGTCCTTGAACGGGGCGAGCGGCTGCAAGATCTCGGGAAGGACCAGGTTCGACTCGCCCCCTTTGGGGGTCCAGTCGGGCATGTGGACGCCGTTGGGGACGTAGAAGAAGGCCATCCGGGTCGGCGAGGCGGGTGCCAGTCCGGCGGCTGCGGCCGAGGCGGTCGAAGAGGCCACCGGCCCCATCGCTTCGAGCCAGGGGAGCGCCATCGCCGTCCCCAACCCTCGGAGAATCGTTCGTCGCGAGATCGGTTTCATCGAGTCAGGCCCCCTTCGACCCCGCGCTTCTGGAACGGGTCGCTATGAACGATCGCCGAGATCAGGGTCGAGAACCGGCCGCCGCCGGCGACGACCGAGTCGGCCACTTTCTCGACCACGCAACGGTCAGGATATTCGAGCCCTCGGCCGAGAGCGTAGGTCATCAGCTTCTCGGTCAGGCAGTGAGTGAACGGCTTGATCTTGGTCAGCAGGACGGCCTTCAGCTCGACCGATCCGACGAACTTCTGACCGGTCGGCAACGTCCCCGACGCATCGACAGCGAACTTGCCGTCCTGGTCGCGCCAGGCTCCGATGGCGTCGTAATTCTCCAGGGCGAACCCGAGCGGGTCCATCCGGGAATGGCACGAGGCGCAGTTCGGGTCGGCCCGGTGCTTTTCGAGCCGCTGGCGGATCGTCCCCTGGGCCATGTCCTTCTTGTCGTCGGGCAGGTCGGCCACGTTGGGCGGCGGTGGCGGTGGCGGCGTCCCGAGCAGTTCCTCAAGAATCCACTTGCCGCGCTTGACGGGCGAGGTCCGGGTCGGGTTCGAGGTGACGGTCAGGGTCGAGGCCATCGTCACCACGCCGCCTCGGCTCTTGTCGGTCAGGCTGACCTTGCGGAACTGGTCGCCGGTGACCCCCTTGATCCCGTAATGCTTGGCCAGCCGTTCGTTGAGGAACGTGTAGTCGGCGTGGAGGAAGTCGGCAATCGGTCGATCGTCGTGGACCACCGCGGCGAAGAACAGCTCGGCTTCCCGGGCCATCGCCTGGCGGAGCGGCTCGTCGAAGGTCGGAAACCGGCCGCGGTCGGGGCTGGCGAGCTTGAGGTTCCGGGTCTGGAGCCACTGGCCGGCGAAGTTCTCGGTAAACTCCTTCGCCTTGGGGTCCTTGAGCATCCGGGCCACCTGAGCGTCGAGGTTCTTGCCGGTTCGCAACTGCCCCTTGATCGCCAGATTGAGCAGGTCGTCGTCGGGCATGCTCGACCAGAGGAAGTAGGACAGCCGCGAGGCCAGTTCGAGGTCGGTCAGGTTCCGAGGGGCGCCGGGCCTGGTCTCCAGCTCGACCCGAAAGAGAAAGTGCGGCGAGATCAGGACCGCCTGCACGGCAAGCTGAATCCCCTTCTCGAAGCTATCGCCGTTCTTGAGGGCCAGGTCGACCAGCCCGACCAGACGGTCGAGTTCGCCGGCGGTGACCGGCCGACGAAACGCCCGGGTGGCGAACCGCTGGAGGACCTCGCGGGCGACCTCACGCCGGTTCAGGTGCGTTGGTCGGCGAAAGATGATCTTCCGGTGCGAGTCGGGCAGGTCGTTGGGCAGACTGTAGAGCGGCCCGACGACCTCGATCCAGTCGATCGCCATGTTCCGGTCCCGCTTCGACGGGTCGGGAACCTCGGGATACCAGGCGTCGTTGGTGAACGCCGCCGCGAACCGATGGGCTTTGGTGATCTTGATCTTCGACTCGTAAACCTCGGGAGCCTCTTCCTCGGCCTTGACGTCGAAGCTCCGGGCCGACTTGCCGTCGATCAGGAATTCCAGCTTCGGCAGGTCTTTCCCGGCCCGCTGACCGTAGGCCCGAACCCGGAGAAAATAAGTTCCCGCCTTGGGAAAGACGTTATCGACGCCGACCTCGGCATTCGTTGACATCAGCCAGAACCCGGACTCACCGTGAGTCGATCCGCTGCCTTGCTTGGCGATGGTTTCGGGCTTGAACCGACGGGTCGGCCCTCGGGGTTCATCTCCCGAGATGATCGCCTGATCGGCGATCGACTCGGCGGCGGCGATGTACTTTTCCATCAACAAGGGTGGAAGTGTCAGGACGTCGCCGATGTTGTCGAAGCCGTAGCCAACGTCGTCCGAGGGGAAGTCGTCCGCCGGTCGAAAGTCGACCCCGACCAGGTCGCGAATTGTGTTGTTGTATTCTTCGCGATTGAGCCGGCGGAGCGTCACCCGGCCCGGATCTTGAACCGTCTTGCAGTTGGCCTTGGAGACCAGGCTCTGGAGGGCCTGCACGAATCCGACCGATTCGGCATCGGTCAGCTTCGGCGACTCTTCCGGCGGCATCGAGCCCCCTTCGACGTTCTCGAGCACCTTGCTCCAGACCTTCAGATCCTTGACGGCCGATTCCTCGGTCGTATATTTCGCCAGGTTGAGCCCCGCCTTGGGCTTGGTTGGCCCATGACAGCTCACGCAGTGCTTGGCCAGAACGGGCAAGACCTGGGTCGGATAGCCCGTCGAGCTCGACGCGACCCTGGCCGTCTGAGCCCGAGCGGTCTCGCCCAGGATCATGACGCCGAGAATGGCCAACAAGACGAAAGTGCGTGACGTCAACGCTCGCATAGCGAGTGGGACCTCTTGGTAGGGACGGCGGGCTGTGCAAGAAGAGGCGGGGGCGGGCTAAACCCGAAGCGCACTGGTTTAACCTACCACTTCATTCTATAAGGTTCTACGAAGGTTCAACAGAAATCGACCACGAAAATTCCCGGAACCCCTCCACTTTACTTCCGATTCAACACCGATCCGAGACAACAGTGGCGAAGGCCCCCCCTCAAACCCGCGATTCCGCCCAGGTGAAGACCTGATCCACCAACCGCTCGGCGATGTTGCCGTCGGGGCCATAAGTCTCGGTGGGCTGGCCGGTTCGGACCAGATGGATCGTGTGTTGCCCGGCCTGGACCGTGTTCAGATCGTTGGCGACGGTCAGGTCGGCCCGGTTGGTCATGCAGGCGTCTTCGGCCTGGCGGATCAGTTCGGATTCCGGGGCGTTCGAGAGCAGTTTGAAGCCGACGAGGTAGGTCTCGGGCGACCAGTCGCGGACCGACTGGATCACCTTGGGCTGACGGTGGCACTGGATCGTCAGGGTCTTGGCGTTGGACGAGAGCTTGCCGGCGAACGGTTCGGGGGCGAAGTCCGATACGGCCATGGCCAGGAACGCGACGTCGAATTTTACGTAATCGAAACCGATTTGGAGGCTTTGCTGATAGTCCTTGACGGTCCCGATGCTCAAAGGGATGAGAAAGCAGCGGTGTTTGAGATGGGACCACTCGACCTTGATGTCGAGGAGGCGTCGGATCTCAACTTCAGGGTCGGGGGCGTCGAGGTTGAATTTCATCAGGCGATCGAAGGGGAGAAAAGCGCCGGGGGCGTGCAGATAGAAGACATTGGCCCCTTTCCTCATCGCCGCCTCGGCGATCCTGGCTCCGAACCGGCCGGTTGAGACGTTGGTGATCTGCCGGACATCGTCGATCGGGGCCACGGTTCCGCCCGCTGTCACCAGCACATTCATCGCCAATGCCCTTGCGTCGCGGTCCGACCGTCGCTAGCCTTCGATCAAGCCACGAAGACCCGACGGATCACTGTCCATGATGACTACCAACTTCCCCGCCGACCCGGTCGCCCGCGAGCTATTCGAGGAGATCGCCCGCTGGCCGATCCTCGACTGTCACTCGCACATTGACGCCCACCGGCCGGCCGCCCGGAACCTCGACGAGATTCTGGGCTATCACTACTATACCGAACTCGCCCACTCGGCGGGGATGCCCGCCGGACTCGTCGCCCCGAACCTCGACCCCAGAGAACGAGCCCGGAACCTGGCCGGCTATCTCGGTCGGATCGACAACACGGTCCAGCATTCCTGGCTGATGGAGATCGTCCGGACGTTCCACGGGTTCGAGCACGACCGGATCACGCCCGAAACCATCGACGGCCTGTTCAATCGGGCCAATCGCCCCGATGACAGTCCCGCCTGGGACAACGAGGTCTGGGACCGCTCGAAGCTCGAAGCGGTCTTCTTGACCAATGACTTCGACGACCCTCTCGAAGGCTTTGACACCCGTCGGTACGTCCCCTGTCTCCGGACCGATGACCTCGTCCTGAAGCTCCATGAACCATCGACGATCGCGCGGTTGCAGAAGTCAACCGGGGTCGAGGTCATCGATTACGCCTCACTGCGCCAGGCGATCGGCGCGACCTTTGAACGGTTCGTCAAGAAGGGCGCGAGAGCCTGCGCGATCAGCCTTCCCCCCGACTTCGCGCCCCGGATCTCGACCCCCAGGCGAGCCGTGACGCCGATCCGCCGGGCTCTCCACCAGATGGATTTCCGCCCCGACGAGCACGACGAGGTCCGCCGGGTCGTCTTCTGGACCATCGCCGAGTTCTGCGCCGAGTTCAAACTTCCCTTCGACCTGATGATCGGGCCGATCCGGAACGTCTACCCCGCCGGTGTCGCGGGCGGACGCGACCTCTTCGATCGAAGAGTGAGCTTGCATGAATATCGAGATTTGTTCAATCATTTCGCGAACGTGACCTTCCCCGTCTCGACCCTTTCCCCCGACGCCGGGGCCGAGCTTGTGGCGTATTCGTGGATCTTCCCCAACGTGGTGCCGAACGGTCACTGGTGGTATTCCAATATCCCGACCTACATCGCCAACGACCTGCAAGCCCGGCTCCAGGCCGTGCCGAAAGTCAAGCAGATCGGCTATTATTCCGACGCTTACAAGCTCGAATTCGTCCTCCCCAAGTTCAACATGTACCGCCGGATTCTGGCCGAGGTTCTGGCGGAAGACGCGGTGAAAGGCCAGGGGTGGAAGCTCGACCGGGCACTCGACGTGGCCCGGCACGTGTTG
>JAJYCH010000094.1 GCA_021778575.1 Planctomycetota bacterium | reverse complement strand
GCGTGACCTGTCCCAAGTGCTCGTCGGACTCGGTCATCAAGAACGGTCGGGACGACACCCAACCGCTCCGCCAACGATTCGACGACTTGACCGATACCATCTTCGCCGGTCATCACCTGCCGCTGAGAATCTGGATCGCCTGCCTCTATCTTATGGGGTTGAACCTCTCGGGATTGCAGATCGCTCAGGAACTCGACATCAACAAAGATGATGCTCGGGCCATGATCCAGGAACTCCGATAGGGGATCGTCGACCGCAGCCCTTCTGTCGTGTTGGAGGGAGAGGACGAGTCTGACGAAGTCTATGTGGTGGCAGGACATAAGGGTCATCTCGAGGCGGTAAAAAAAAGGCCGTCTCCCCCGAAGACGACGCCTGAAAGGTGAGCGTGGTCGGGGCAGACTGGCCAAGGAGAAGCCGCCGATTATCGGCATGTTGCAGCGCGGAGGAGAGGTAATAATTCGGATGCTGGAGAGCGTGCAGCAGGTGACCATCAAGCCCTTGATCGAGCGGATGATCTCGAAAGGAACGTTAATCTACACCGACGAATATGACATCTACAGCCGCCTGATCGATTGAGGTTACGAGCACGAGACAGTGTGTCACGGCGCGGGCGAATTCGCTCGGGATGACGATGGCGATGGCTTCTGCGAGGTGCACGTTAACACGCTCGAAGGGTTCTGGTCGTTGCTCCGCTTGTGGCTCCGACCGCATCGAGGAATCCCGCAGGAGAGCCTGCCGCTGTACCTGGGCTTCTTCGAGTTCGTACACAACGTCCGCGCCAGGGGAAAACGGCTCTTGAGTGCCCTGATCGGCAAATTGCTGGCACCACCCTGGAATCCATCATGAGCCATCTTTTTAACGACACTTCAAGGATCTGTATTACAGGACACACAAGGCAGGGTGGATGAACGAGAAACCAAAAACAAGTCTAACACCATGCAACAAAGCCCAATTGGCGGAAAAGATTGGATCACCGGGCGCATCCATTAGACAGCATTATGAAATACGATATGGCAATCTAGTAAATATGTTTTCGCACAACGTAACGCGATCTCTTCTGTATATATCAAATTTATGAGATATGAAAAAAGTTTCCAATCCTAGATTGTCGTAATATTGAGCGTTCCCGCATACTGTAACAAACTGCAAAACCCAACCATTGCCAACTTCCAACAACTTCGGAGGGTTGACTTTAGATTCTACTTGAACTGCAAGATGGTAATTAGTATCGTACTTATACATATGAGTTCGAATATTCATAAAATAAAAGTCACAAAGATGATCAAACCCCAAGATTAGCCAATGATTGTAACGCCTACTATCAAGCACCGCTTCGATTAGAATTCTGCATATATCAAGTATGTTCATCTCTATGATAGATCGTCCTTCTTGCTTGAATGCGATCGCTATATTTCCAATATCAGCGGACAGGTAACGCAAGTTATTGCCATCATATGAAAAAAGTCCGCAACTTCCACGCGTACGAACCCAAAATATATCTCGCTGCAAGTACTCTCGCTTCATGAAGATCATTAAAATAATAGAACATCTAAATTCCATTTCTAGTTTACGGATCGGCTTTCCAGTTTCTGCAAAGCTATAGTATTCTGTGTCATAAAGCCCAAAAGCTTTTCTCCACCAACTCATATTTGGATACGGAAATATTGATTTGATGTACTCTTTGACCTGACTTGAAGACGGTGTATCGATCATTTGAATGAGCTCAAAATAAGTCGAATAAATTGAGAAAGTGTCGGGCGATTCTAATTTGTAACGAGAAGAACTCGTTGGATTTCCTGGAATAGATTCAACAGGCGTTTGGTTTGCTGTGGGATCAAAGGTATTGTCTGAATAATCTGACGTGCACCCCAAAGGTTGGACAAAAAACGGCGGGGGCCTATAGAACATGCACTTGCACACTCGCTGGCTAAATCGTCGAGTACCAGGTAGACTAACGACGAGTGAATCCGCTTCGTATTGTACACGTTATCCAGGCACCTCCACAACTGCCTCAAGGCTCGACGAAGTCTTCGTATTCCTACAACGCCACCTCTTCCTCCTTAAATAGCTCCTCTCAACAGGGAAAGTGGTTCAGGGAGAAAATCGGTGTCAGTTCATCTTTTCGGGGAGAAAATCGGTGTCAGTTCATCTTTTCGGGGAATATCGTTGTCACGGAGAAAATCGGTGTCAGTTCATCTTTTCGGGGAAAATCGGTGTCAGTTCATCTTTTCGGGGAAAATCGTTGTCAGATCAATTCAACGCCGAGCATCCACCTCCGGCTCACGCGACCACCGCCTGACCGACTTCGGCGTTGATTGCTGGCTCTTGAATGGGTACGTCCGCTTCACGGACCTCGACGGTTTGACTGATCAGGATGTGTGGGACCCAGGAAGTGGCCATGGCGACGTCGGCGGCGTCTCGGCCGATGGCGATTGGGATCAGGGCGGGTCGGACTCCGTGGAAGGTGGCGTCGACGTTGTGCCAGGCTCCTCCCAGGTAGACCTGCGCGAAGCCGTGGAAGTCGGGCGGGTCGAGCCCCAGGGCGTAGCCCGAGACATAGCGGGCGGGGATCACCAGCGCCCGGCAGAAGGCGATGACCAGGTGGGCGAAGTCTCGGCAAACTCCGACTCGTTCGGTCGCCGTGTCGAAGGCTGAGGTCAGGGCGTCGGTCGTTCCGTAGCGGTACTGGACGTGGCGGCGGACCCACTCGGCAATCGCGAGGACCCGGGCCCCGCCGTGCGGGAGGTGGCCGAACTCGTCGAGCGCCATTCTCGCGAGCAGGTCCGACTGGCAGAACCGGGAGGGGAGGGTGTAGACCATCGCCTCGCCGGGGATTTCTTCGGGCGGATGCTCGACGGCTCCGGGGGGGAGAGCCACGTTGGGCTCGATCTCGATGGTGGCCTGGAAGTCGAACGAGAACCGTCCTCGAGGGGCGATCACGTGTCGGCGAGGGTTGCCGTAAAGGTCGCTCCGGAGGTCGCAAAAGGCAGTGGTGGTGGTGAGCAGTTTTTCCTCGGTGACCCGGTGCGTCGGCCCTTTCAAGGGGGGCTCGACCATCAAGCAGAGGAATGTCTCGACCGACAACTCATAAGAGGCGGTTGCTCTCACGGTCAAAAACATGGCCAGTCCCTTCGACAATTCGCAATCCCGTTTCCAGTATCTTACAACCCGATCGGGGGATCGGTCGGATTGTTCGAAATCGCGTGCAAGAATGGCGATTATTGCGGGCTGGGCGATTTTGGAGGATAATCGGGTCTGAGTGCAATGAGCCGTTTCGGCCAAGAGGAACGCATGACACGAGCCGAAACTCTGAACGATTCCGTAATGGCGACGATCCCGCCACTCGAATCAGGCGATCACCTCTCTCGCCACGAATTCGAGCGTCGATACGACGCGATGCCGGACTTGAAAAAAGCGGAACTGATCGAGGGTATCGTCTATCTGGGTTCGCCCGTCGGACTTCGGGCTCACGGTCGGCCGAATGCGCATGCGATGGCCTGGATCGGCAATTATCATGCTCAGACATCCGGAACGATCACGGCCGGTCACGCCTCGGTCCGGCTTGATCCCGCCAACGAATTCCAGCCCGACACTCTCTTGATGATTGATCCGGCCCGGGGCGGGCAGGCAAGTCTGAGCGACGATGACTTCATCGAAGGAGCGCCCGAACTGGTATTTGAAGTGGCCGCCAGCAAGGCGAGCATCGACCTCAACGCCAAGCTTCGC
Organism: Planctomycetota bacterium; assembly: GCA_021778575.1. GTDB lineage: Bacteria > Planctomycetota > Planctomycetia > Isosphaerales > Isosphaeraceae > Tundrisphaera. Next base: position 6,550 of record JAJYCH010000094.1, on the reverse strand, counting down.
GTATATCAACGCAACAACGTCCGCGAATATCTGGTCTGGCGGGTTCTCGATCGCGCGATCGACTGGTTCGTGCTGGTCGAAGGGGCGTATCAGCGGCTCGAACCGGCAGCGGATGGAATCCTCCGATCAACGGTCTTCCCCGGCCTCTGGCTGGATCGCGATGCGCTGGTGGGTGCGAGCCTGGCGAAAGTTCTCGAAGTTCTCCAACAGGGAATTGCCGACCCGGGGCACGCGGATTTTGTGGCTCGTCTGAACCGGACGACGAGCTGAGTGTCAGAACCAGAGAGCCTTATCGACCACGTTGAGCAACGGCTCCCCTCGGGCGAACCGGCCGACGTTCTCGACCAGGGTTTCGAGGTGGCGGCGAGCGATTACCGGCGAATAGCCGGCGGTGTGCGGGGTGAGGATCACGTTGGGGAAATCCCAGAGCGGGTGGTCCTTCGGCAGCGGCTCGACCTCGTACACATCAAGTGCCGCCCCCGCGATCACGTCGTTTTTCAGGGCGGTGACGAGATCGTCGAGGACGACGATCGCACCTCGACCAATGTTGATCAGATAGCCTGTCGATTTCATCTGCGCGAGCACTCGTGCATCAAACAGCCCGACCGTCTCGGGGGTCTGCGGCGCGGCGATGACCACGAAGTCGCTTTCGACCAGGAGGTCGGTCAGGCCGTCCATTCCATCGACGATCTCCAGGCCAATGGCGGCCCGAGGGCGGTCGGGAAAGCGGTCCACGGCTCGAACGTTCATGCCGAAGGCCAGGGCTCGGCGAGCGATTTCGGAGCCGATCGCGCCGAGGCCGATAATTCCCATCGTCGCGTCGGGCAGGAAGATCGTGGCCCGGTCCATGGCGTTCACCGTGCCCGGCCCTGATGCGTTGTTGACCCGCGCTCCTTCACCGCCCAGCGGTTCGTAGCGATGTTCGATCTGGCGACGCATGTAAGTATGCAAGTTTCTGGCGAAGCAGAGGACATACCCCATCACCTGGTCGGCGATCACGTCGCTGAACAGCCCGCGCATGTTGGTCATGACGCACGGGTGATCAACCAGAGCCGGGAACATGTAATGTTCCAGGCTCACCGTGAATGTCTGGACCCAGCGCAGTCGATCGGCCTGGGCGAGCATCTCGGGAGTGATCTTGCCGAGAAATCCATCCGCGCCAGGAATCGCGGCGATTGCCTTTTCGACCGTGCTAGCGTTGACCCAGCTAGCCCCCGGTGCGGCTCGCTGGACGGCCGAGAGCCGGTCGGGCTCGATTGCGGGATGGATCACGATTTTCATGGCAGGACCTTGAAGTTGATTTGATCAACAAATAAAGAATAAATCGTCTTCATTCCTGGTAGTGACTGATCCAGAAATTCCATTGGCTTTGAACGACATCCAGCGCAATTCGTGATTCGGATCTCGCTTGCAGGAACTCGGGGCTCTCGCCTTGGACGCCTCGGAAGAGTTCACTCGATTCAAACTCCGGGACGGACACGGGTTCCAGACGTTTCAACACGGCATAAGCGGAGAATGTGCGTTTGACGTGGGTGGAAACGGTGGACTCGCGGAGGATTAATTCAAAATCCGCAACCACTCGATCCGCGTGGATCAGACCCAGGGCGACTGACAGTTGCGGGGCGACCCATGAACATTCGAGGAAGCGGTCAAGCAAGTCGGCAAAAAATCGCGTATCACGTTCCAGAAGAACCGCTGAGCAGCCAACCAACGTTGGTCGCCAGTTGTTCGCTCTGATCAAGGATCGCCAGTCGTCCGGGCGATCCCGCAGCCTGGTCGCGACGGTTCTCAGGTTCGCCAGGAGAGTTTTGCCCAAATCGCCCGAAGGTAGACTCAACAACATGACGTAGGGTATCGGATTTCGTGGCATTCCCTCAGCCAGCCAATCCAATACCTCGTTTTCGAATTCGTGTCGCTCCATCAGATATCTCCAACCGTACGTTCCCGAGCCCGAATCACTTCCAGGAGATGATTCGCCACTCGGGAAGCGCCATCCGACGGAAACGGTGGTGGGCCTGGCCGAAGACCGAAGGCTTTTTTCAGGTGCTTTTCGAGCCTGAGCGCAGCAAAATCCCGGCTTGAAATCGGTATCCCGCCGCCCCAGTTTCTCAGGGCCTTGTCGAGCACTCGGTGCTCGGCGAAGCCGGTTCGCGGGGGATAGATGAACGGAACCCGGGCGACCATCGCCTCGCAGGCTGTGCCGTAGCCGGCCTTGGCGACCATCGCGTCGCTCGAAGCGGCGAGGTCGGCTCCGGTCCACTCGGTCGGGTTGATCACGTGGAGGTTGGCCATCGGACCGCTGGGGGCGGAATGAAAGCCGACGAAGTGGACCCCGTCAAGCCGCTCCAGGCGTTCCCAACCGAGATTCGCCTGGCCGTAGCGACCGATGTAGAAGTAAACCAGTTTTTCGGAGGAAGTGATTCCCAGCTTCGCTCGAAGCTCGGCCCGGCGGTCGACGCCCGAGCTGACGACCATCCCCACCTCGACCACGTTCGGCAGCCAGGCCATCTTGAGCGCCGGTTCGGCGCGAAACAGGGTGCTGGCGTGACGATAGGCGGCGCGGATCTCGCGGACGGTCTGGCCGGCGTCGGGGCCGAGTTTCTTCGCGTGCGGCTGATAAATATCGGCCCAGGTGAAGTTCGCCAGGAGGAAGCCGGGAATCCCCGCGCGTCGGGCGGCGACAAGCGGAACGGGCGTGGCGTCGCAGAGGATCGCGGCGGTCCCCTCGTCGCGGAGTTTCGCGGTCTCGTCGTCGATCATGTTCATGGCTCGACGGTGGACCTCGGCGGCCTTCGCCAGGGTTCCTGGACCGTCGGTCCGCGCGCTATCGCCGGGCGGGTTGAGCGCCCCGAGGTCCGACGCGTGGGGTTCGAGCCGGGCGGGGCGCTGGAGCCGTTCGCCCCAGTGGGCAAACAGGCTGGGGTCGCTCCGGATCGTCACCGGGATCTCGGGCGGAATCCGGTTGATGACCGCGACCGACCTGTTTAAATGGCCGAATCCGTGGCTGGTGACGTAGAACGTGAGGCCGCTGGATGAAGTCATCACGGTTTCCTCGCAATCACGTCTTGATCGAGGTGTCCGCCGATCGATTGCGGGTCGATGAATCCCGGGTGAAGCAACACCGACCGGACCGCGTCGGGCCGATTGATCAGAATATTGACGGCCTCGACCAGCGCTTCGGGGCGATTGCCGAGGAGGATTCCGGTTCGCCAGTCGAGGCGGTCCTTGGGCGTATCAAAGTCCCTCCGGCCGAGGTACGCCCGGAGCTTCGCGGCGCTCGATCCAGGTTCGCTCGGCTTGCCGTCGGCGAGTGCTTGGGCCGCGCTCCGGAGCCCCTGCGGGTCGGTCTTCGCCCAGGTGAAGATCCGCTCGTCGACTTCCAGGCGAGGCCCTCGGGTGACCCCTTCGCCCCAGAACCGGGCGAACGGCTTGAGCCAGGGCGAGCGCCGGACCCAGTCGGGAGCGCGGACGGTTTCGGGCGAGCCTTCGGCTCGGGTCAGGATGTCGAGTGCCCAGGCTCGCGACGCGGCTTCCGGCCCGATGATTGAGGCCACGCGGAGCCCATCCAGCTGCGCGGGGGATCGCTCGTAGACCGGCTTCATCGCGAACAGGAGCCGGGTCCGAGGGATCGCTTTGGAGTCATGTGTCAACATCCAGGCATGAGGAAACTTGCCGTGATCGGGCCAGCCGAGCACGATCCCGGGCTTGATCTGGCCGAGTTCCTGGAGGCAAGCCATCGTCGGCGTGTTGATCAGCTCGGAATTGTAGGTGTCGATGGCTGTTCCGTCGGGAAGCTGTTCGTTCATCTCTTTGAGCGTTTGCTTGTTGAAGGCGTCATACCAGTACGACAGCTCGAATCCACGCTGACTGGCACCGCGAGGTCCGCCGATCAGCTCGTTGTAATACGAGAGTTCGAACGGGTGAATCCGGACCAGTTGCCCGGCCGCCGAACCCAGGACCAGCAGCGCCACAAGCGCTCGACAGGCGATCAGACGCGGGAACAACCGGGCGAGAAGATCACCGAGCGCGACGACTCCCCAACCGGTGAAGGCGGCGAGGAAGAAGAACGTCGGCAGAAGCAGTCGGACGCCGTCGTGGGCGGGGGTGGGCAACATCCGGAGGATTGGCAGGACCACCAGGTTGAGCCCGAAGAACCAGGGGATCGCGTCTCGGGTTCGGACCGACCGGCCGAGCCCGACAACCAGCCCGAACAAGGCCGTCAGCAAGATCCCGGCGGGGACCGTGACCGCGATCAGAACCCACGCGTTATGCCAGGGCAGACTATAGGAATAGATTTCGCCGAGGTAGAAGATCCGGATATCGGGCAGGGCTCCCTGACGATCGGCGCTGATCTGATAGTAATGGGCCAGGCGGGGCAAGGTCTCGCGCCACCAGGCGGGGTTGCCGAGCCAGCCGATCAGCGGGGCGAACGCCAGGATCGACGTCCAGACCTCAAGCGCGGGGCGCTCGACCCCCCAGACCGGGCTTCTCGCGAAGATTCGCCCCAGGAGCCGCCGGACAACCCAGACCAGCAGCGGCAAGGCCAGGATCACGCCAGGGTAGGGGCTGGTAGGGATTCCCTGGAACAGGTGCGACGCGTCGTCGGCTGGAAACAGCTTTGCCAGCCGGAGCACCTCGCGCAAGGCCAGGCCGATCGGCACCAGGAGGGCCGTCGAGGTGACCAGTCCATCGATCCAGTCGTACTTTCCTGTTTTCGAGAACAATGTCCGGGGCAGGCGCGTCGCGACCAGCCAGAAAACGAGCGGGAGCAGTACCGCGATGGCCGCCATCTTCTCGACGAACCCCAGGCCGAGCGCGATCCCTACCAGAACCCGCCATTTCCGGGCGTTCGGTTCGTGGATACCCTTCCAGAATGCCAGAGCCGTGACCGCCCAGAGTAGTAGCCCCAGAGTGTCGGTCCCCGCGATGTGACCGTCGCCGTAGACCCGTGGCATCAGCAGCAGAGCCCCGGCGGCGACCGCGCCGACCCAGGCTCCGTAGCGACGGCTCAAGAACCCGAACAGAAGTGTGATTGTGAGAACATATTCGAGAACGGATGACATCCGCCGCGCCGGGATATCCTTCATGAACCCGCCGAAGATCGCGTGGGTCAGCAGGTTCAACTGACCGGCCAGCGGCGGGTGAAAGTTGTAGCCAAACCGGCCGTAGGGCCAGTAAAACAGCAGGGCCTGGGGAGTGACCAGGGCATCGAAATCGGACCGGCTCCGGACGTTCACCATCCCTTTCCACCAGTGAGCCGAGACAAGCTGGCTGGTCCGGTACGATGGTTCGTCCCAGGTCAGACCGATGTCGCCGACGGTCGGGATCGTCGCCAGCAAGGCGATCACCAGAACCACGGCGCATCCGAGCCACCAGGCTCGGCCGGTGAGCTTCGCGGAGTCTTCGCTCGGTGGAATTCCTTCACGGGTCGGCATCGGTCGATCAGTCCGGATAAGGATAGATGAGGACGAGCGGCACGCCTTGCTTTGAGACCGTGAACGCGGGTTTGCCCCGGTCGATCAGTTGTCGTTCGAGCGGCCCGAGGGCTCCCGGTCGGTTCTGAATGATCAGCCAGATCGGCTTGCCTTGATCGATTGGCGCGAGTGGAGCCGTGAGCCGCCCGGTCTCCTTGAGGTAGAGCCACGAGGTCGGGAACGTCGAAAACCGAACTGTCCGGCCCGGTGGCGTGTTGGCGTTGAGCCAGTCAATCGCCTCGTCCGAGAGTCCGTCCCAGAAGTAAGTCGGCTCCATCCCCAGAGCCGCCGCGCCCCGTAGCCCGCCGACGACCGGGCTGAAGTACGACAGCGGGACCGGCATCACCAGGGCAAGGCTGATGCTCGCCTCGATGATCGCCGCCACGACCAGCCCTTTTCCCCACCAGCCGAGCGACTTGATCAGAACCGATGCCCCGACTCCCGCCGCCAGCGCCAGAACTCCGAACGCCGGCAAGAACAGTCGGACGCCATCATGCCCCGGAGTGTGCGGCAGAGCCCGGAGCGTCAGCAAGAACCCCCAGTGCAGCACGACCAGCACGGCAAACGGGCCGAGAGGAACGGTTGAATCGGCCTCGATTCGAGCGGGGCGACGGATCGCCCGAAGTGCCCGCCAGGAACCGGTCAGAGCCCCGATAATCCCCAGGCTCAGGAATCCCACGGGAGTCACCAGGACCGTCCAGACCAGCGTGTTGTACCAGGGGAGCGACTGGTTCGGCGTCTGGTAAATCTTGCCGAGGAACTGCACCGGGATCGGGATCGTCTTGCCTCGGGTCAGGTTCGATCGGAGGAACCGCTCGACGCCGGAGATCGGCTCGGCCCACCAGCACGGGTTGAACGCGAACAGCACCAGGACCGCCACGACTCCACCGACGACCAGCGTCAACCACCCCCGTCGCGACCGATAAAGCAGGCTCCACGCGAAGAACGGCAGCGGCAAGAACCAGCCGGTCAGCTTGCTATCGGTCGCCCAGCCGCAGAGCACGCCAAACAGGATCACCCAACCCCAGCGCGGCGACCGCCCTTCGCGCTCGACGGCGGCGGCGAACGCCAGGATC
>JAJYCH010000093.1 GCA_021778575.1 Planctomycetota bacterium | reverse complement strand
CAGCCAGACGCTGCCGAACACCGCCCAGATCGCCGACAAGATCACCGTCATCCGGTCGATGACCCACGGCGAGGCCGCCCACGAGCGCGGCACGCACAACATGTTCACCGGCTATCGCCCCAGCCCGGCGCTCCAGTACCCGAGCATGGGCTCGGTCGTCTCGCACGAGTTCGGACCCAAGAACGACCTCCCGCCTTATGTCTGCGTGCCGACGATGCCCAACGTTTACGCCGGAACCGGCTACCTCAGCTCGTCGTTCTCGCCGTTCAGTCTGGGGAGCGACCCGGCCAACGGCGGTTTCAAGGTTCAGGACCTGAATCTGCCGGGCGGAATCGACGACTCGCGGTTCGCTACCCGTCGCCACGTTCTCGACGCAGTGAACGACCATTTCGCCAAGAAGGAGAAGGCGGACGGTCGCACCGCGATGGACACGTTCTACGACCGGGCGTATAGCCTGATCTCGTCGCAGAAGGCCCGCGAGGCGTTCAACATCGGCGCCGAGCCGGCCGCGATTCGCGACGAATACGGCCGGAACGCCGCCGGTCAGCGGATGCTGATGGCTCGACGCCTGGTCGCCGCGGGCGTTCGGTTCGTTTCGCTCCAGTATGGCGGCTGGGACCTGCACGCCGGAATCGCCGGCGGGATGAAGTCGCAGATGCCTGCATTTGACCAGGCTTATGCCACGTTGATCCGCGACCTCGACCGGACCGGCCTGCTCGACCGGACGATCGTGATGGTCTCCAGCGAGTTCGGTCGAACCCCGAAGATCAACAAGGATGGCGGTCGCGACCACTGGCCGAAGGTCTTCAGCATCGCCCTGGCCGGCGGCGGGATCAAGAAGGGGTTCGTCTTTGGAGCCTCGAACTCGACGGCCACCGAGCCCGAACGCGACCCGCTCGGCCCCGAAGACCTGGCGACCACGCTCTACCATCAGCTCGGAATCGTCGCCGACAAGGAGCTGATGGCCCCCGGCGGCCGACCGATCGAGATCGTCGACGGCGGCAAGGTCCGGAACGAATTGCTAGCGTGAGATCCGAGGTCGTAAAATCGAGAGCTGAGGCCCGGGATTGCCGGTCCTCGGCCTCGAAGATTTGACGGGAGCCATGACGATGGCATTACTCGCCCTCGACAAAGACAAACTCAGGGCACTGATTCGAGAACGACGCTCGATCGGTGCCGATCGATTCGATGAAGTCTGGAATGGAGTTTATGTGATGGCGCCAGGCGCCGATCACGAGCATTCCGACTTCTCGTTCAATTTCGGCTTCATCATCAAGTCCTCTTTACCAAGCACCCTGAAGGCCCGAATTCAGCAGGGTCCAAACATCACCGATCGTCCGGAGAAGTGGACCAAAAACTTTCGATGTCCCGATCTCGCGGTCTTTCTGCCGGGAAATCCCGCCAAGGATGAAGGGACCTACTGGTTTGGTGGCCCAGACTTCGCCATCGAAGTGATCAGTCCCTCGGATCGCTCGCGAAAAAAGCTCGACTTCTACGCCAGAGTTGGAGTTCGAGAACTCCTTCTGGTCGACCGGAAGCCCTGGTCCCTCGAACTCTATCGCCTGATCGAAGAGAAACTCCAGCTTGTCGCCAAGACCTCGCCTGACAGCCCAGAGTCGATCACGAGCGAAGTCTTGCCGATTTCCCTTCGCCTGCTCCCCGGCGACCCCCGCCCGACGATCGAAGTGACCCAGACCCTCGACGCCCGACAGTGGTTGATTTGAGCCCTCCCGCCGTACCGAACCGAGGTCAATTTCCCCATGAATTCCCGCCCCTTGACCGCGCTGATCTTCGGGTTTGTGCTGGCTGTTGGCTTCGTTTCGGTGGCCGACGCGTCGTTCCCTCGGCTCACTGGCGTCCGGCCGCTGGGCGGCCAGCGCGGGACCGAGCTGGAAGTCCACTTCACCGGCGAGCGACTGGGGGATGCCCAGGAGATCCTGTTCTATCAGCCGGGACTCTCGGCCTCGAAGATCGAGAAGGTCGACGCCAACCACGTCAAGGCTCTGGTCAAGATCGAGCCGACCGCCGCTCTCGGCCTGGTCGACCTGCGGGTCCGGACGGCGACGGGTGTCAGCGAGCTGCGGACGTTCAGCGTCGGCGCCCTCAAGGAAACGACCGAGGCCGAGCCCAACGACGATTTCGCCAAGCCCCAGAAGATCGAATTCGGCTCGGTCGTCAACGGCGTGGCCCGGTCCGAGGACGTCGATTATTACGCGTTCGAGGTCAAGAAAGGGGAGCGGATCACCGCCGAGGTCGAAGGAACCCGGCTCGGGATCGCGCTGTTTGACCCATACGTGGCGATCATGGACTCGAAGCGGTTCGAGCTGTCGTCAAGCGACGACGCGGCGCTGATCTGGCAGGATGGCTTCGCGTCGGTCGTCGCCCCGGCCGATGGAACTTACCTCGTCCAGGTCCGCGAGAGTGCCTACGCCGGGACCGACGCCTGCCTCTATCGCCTCCACATCGGCAACTTTCCTCGCCCCACGGCGACGGTTCCCGCCGGTGGCAAGTTCGGCGAGACGGTCGACGTCCGGCTGATCGGCGACGTTCTGGGAGAGAAGACGGTCAAGGTCGCCCTTCCAACCGAGCAGAAGCGCGAATTCGGGATCGTCGCCTCCGACGACAAGGGAACAGCCCCCTACCCCAATGCGTTCCGGCTCTCGCCGTTCGGCAACGTGATCGAGGCCGAGCCCAACAACGACCACAACACCGCCACCCGGTTCGAGGGGTCGATGGCCCTGAACGGCGTGATCGACAAGCCCGAAGATGTCGACCACTTCATTTTCACGGCCAAGAAGGGGCAGAATTTCAATATCCGGGTCTACGCCCGCCAGCTCCGCTCGCCGCTCGACTCGGTCATCTACATCGCCAAGAAGGGGAACGGTGCCCTGGCCGGCGACGACGACGCCCGGAACTCGCCCGATAGCGCGTTGAAGTTCACCGCTCCCGAAGATGCCGAGTACGTCATCTCGATCATGGACCACCTGAAGAAGGGCGGCCCGGATTATTTCTACCGGATCGAGGTCACCTCGGCCGTCCCGCTGATCTCACTGAGCGCGCCCGAGGAGTCGCTCCAGCGGGGAATCGGGCCGACCTCGGTGGCCGTTCCACGAGGGAATCGCCAGGCGGTTCTGATCAACGCCCGGCGGGTCGATCTCGGCGGGGCTCTCAAGGTCACTCTCGACGGACTTCCCGCCGGAACCACGGCCTCGGCCGACGAGATGGCCGCCAACCAGCCGACCTTGCCCGTCCTCATCGAGGCCAAGGCCGACGCTCCACTGGCCGGGGCGCTGGTGAAGGTCGAAGGGAAGTCGAGCGACCCCAAGTCCAGCGCTCCCGACGAGTTCCGTCAGCAATCGGAACTCGTCCTGGGCCAGAATAACATCCAGTACTGGGGGAGAAGCGTCGACCGACTGGCGGTCGCGGTCACCGAGGAAGCCCCCTACACGATCGAGGTCGTCGAGCCGAAGGTGCCGCTGGTCCGGGGCGGGTCGATGAACCTCCGCGTGATCGCCAAGCGAAAACCGGGATTCACCGCGCCGATCGCGATCTCGTTGCCCTGGAATCCGCCAGGCGTCAGCTCGTCGGGCGGCGTCGCGATCCCGGAGAAGGCGGACGAGGCGTCGATCCCGATGAACGCCGACGGCGGAGCGCCGCTCCAGACCTGGCGGATCGTCGTCAACGGCACGGCCGGAACCCCGGGCGGCCCGTTGATGGTCTCGTCGCAACTGGCCAAGCTCTCGATCGCCGCGCCGTTTCTGGCGCTGAGCTACCAGCCGTCGAGCGTCGAACAAGGCCAGGAGACCGACCTGGTGGTCGCCGTGAACAAGGCGGTCGACTTCCCGGGCGAGGCCCTGGTCACCTTGATCGGCCTGCCCAACAAGGTCACGACCGAGACCAAGAAGATCACCAAGGACACCAAGGAAATGGTCTTCCGCGTGAAGACCGACAAGGTTTCACCCGCCGGGAACCACCAGAACCTGTTCTGTCAGGTGATCGTGACCCAGGAGGGGGAGCCGATCATCCACAACCTCGGCTCGGGGCAGCTCCGGATCGACGTGCCGCTGCCGCCCAAGCCCAAGCCCGTGGCCGCTGTTGCTCCCGCTCCGGCCGCCGCCGCGGCTCCCGTTCCCGCCGCCGCACCCGCTCCGGCCCCCGAAAAGCGGCTCAGCCGGCTCGAAAAGCTCCGTCTCGAAGCCCAGGAAAAAGCCAAGGCCGGCGCCGGTGAAGCGACCTCGCCCGGTAAAGGGAACTGAACCGAGGTTCAACGCCCCCGCCATGACCACAACCGCCCGCTTCGACTCCAACCTTGATCAACGACCGACGCCCCACCCCCCGGGGATTTCCGAGAGGATACGATTCATGACCCTGGCCCGGACCTTCCTCGCCTCGCTGGCCTTGACCTGCGGTCTGGCCTCGGTGAGCAGCGCCGCCGACTCGGCCCTCAGCAAGCTGGAAGTCTTTCCCAACGACGTCCGGCTCTCCACGGCCCGGGATCGCCAGTCGATCGTCGTCCAGGCCACCTACGCCGACGGGATCACCCGCGACGTCACCGCGCAGGCCGCCATGACTCCGGCCAATCCCGCGCTCCTGAAACGCGATGGGTTCGTCTTGGTGCCGGTCGCCGATGGCGAGACCACCCGCGACGTCGCCTTCGAAGGGCAGACGGTCAAGGTCCCGGTCAAGGTTACCCAGGCGGCGCAGACCTTGCCCCTGAGCTTCCGGCTCGACGTGATGCCGGTCTTCATGAGGGCGGGCTGCAACACGGGAAGCTGCCACGGCGCTGCCCGAGGGAAAGACGGTTTCCGGCTCTCGCTTTTCGGTTTCGATCCCGACGGCGACCACTACCGGCTCACCCGCGAGATGATCGGCCGACGGGTCAATCTGGCCGTTCCCGACGATAGCACGCTGATCGAGAAGTCGCTCGGCTCGGTCACCCACACCGGCGGCAAGCGGATGGAGAAGGGGGACGAATATTACGCGACCCTCAAGAGCTGGATCGAGGCCGGTGTCCCCAATGACGACGTCACCAAACTGCCCAAGGTCGAGTCGGTCGAGATCTATCCCCGGACGGCGGTCCTTGATGGCGAAAAAGCCACCCAGCAGATGATCGTCCGGGCCAAATATTCCGACGGAACCGATCGCGACGTGACCTCCTTGGCGGTCTTCCTGACCAACAACGAGACCTCGGCCGCGATCAGCCCCAACGGACTGGTCACCGCCGGAGCCCGAGGCGAAGCGTTCGTGATGGCCCGGTTCGAGACCCATACCGTCGGCTCGCAGATTCTCGTGCTTCCCAAGGCGCTCAAGTTCGAGTACCCGAGCGAGCCCGAAGTTAACTACGTCGATACGCTGGTCGCCGCCAAGCTCAAGAAACTGCGGATCAGCCCATCCGAACTCTGCGACGACGAGACTTTCCTCCGGCGGATCTTTCTTGATGTCGTCGGCGTGCCGCCCACGGTCGAGGAATACGGCAAGTTCATGACCTCGACGGCTCCCGACAAGCGGGCCAGGCTGATCGACGAGCTTCTCGAACGGAAAGAGTTCTCGGAACTCTGGGTCAACAAGTGGGCCGAGATCCTTCAGGTCAAGTCGTCGAACACCGTCAGCTACAAGGCGATGTTCCTCTACTACAACTGGCTGGTCGAGAAGCTGTCGAAGAACATGCCGATGGACCAGATGGTCCAGGAGCTTCTGGGAGCCAACGGTGGGACGTTCAAGAACCCCTCGACCAACTTCTATCAGTCCACGAACGTCACCCTCGAAATGACGGAGAACGTCGCCCAGGTCTTCATGGGGATGCGGATTCAGTGTGCCCAGTGCCACAACCATCCGTTCGACCGCTGGACCCAGGACGATTACTACGGTTTCGCCGCGTTCTTCTCGCAGATTGGCCGCAAGCAAGGGGAAGACCAGCGCGAGATCATCATCTTCAACTCGGGCGGTGGCGAGGTGAACCACCCCGTCGGGAACCGTCGGATGGCCCCCAAATTCCTCGGCGGCGTGGCACCCGACGTCAAGGGTAAGGATCGTCGAGTCGTCCTGGCGAAGTGGCTGGCTTCGCCCGAGAATCCCTGGTTCGCCACGTCGTTCGCCAACCGGGTCTGGGCTCACTTCTTCGGCTCGGGGATCGTCGAGCCGGTGGACGACTTCCGCGTCTCCAACCCGGCGACCAATCCCGAACTCCTCGCCGAACTGGGCAAGCGGTTCACCGACTCGAAATATGACCTGAAGTCGCTGGTCCGCGACATCTGCAACAGCCGGACCTATCAGCGATCCACCCAGCGGAACGAGTCGAACGCGACCGACGAGCGCAACTTCGCCCACGCCAACCTCCGGCGGATCAAGGCCGAGAACCTGCTCGACGCGATCAGCCTGGTGACCGACACCAAGGACAAGTTCAAGGGGCTTCCGCTTGGAGCCCGGGCCACCCAGATCGCCGACGGCGCCACCTCCACTTACTTCCTGACCACGTTCGGCCGGGCGACTCGCGAGACCGTCTGCTCGTGCGAGGTCAAGATGGAGCCGACGCTCTCGCAGGCGCTCCACCTGCTCAACGGCAGCACGACGAACCAGAAGATCCAGCAAGGCGGGGTGGTCAAGAAGCTGATCGAGACCCGCAAGTTCCCCGAGGAACGGATCGTCGAACTTTACCTCCGGACCCTGGCGAGAATGCCCACCAAGACCGAAATCGAGAAGCTCACCCCGATGGTCGGCGAAGGCTCGAATCCGGAGCAGGTTCTCGGCGACGTCTTCTGGGCGCTGCTCAATAGTCGTGAATTTCTTTTCAACCATTGATTGATCTCCCTCCCTCACCGTCGGGCAAGCCCTACCCGACGGGAAGAATTATTCCGAGGCCCGCGACCATGCCTTCGAACTTCGTCATCGCGACCGTGCTTCTCCTGGCGTTCGGGCTCACCGCGTCGGCGGCCGACGACAAGCCCGCCGCCAAGCCGAAGGTGAATTTCCAGGATAACGTCTCGGCGATCTTCAACACGCGTTGCAATTCGTGCCACAATGCCGACAAGGCCAAGGGCGGCCTCGCGCTGGAGACCTACGCGGCGACCATGCAAGGCGGCGGATCGGGCAAGGTGGTCGAGCCGGGAGACGTTGACGGCTCGCACCTCTGGCAACTGGTCACGCACGCCGAAGAACCGAAGATGCCGCCGTCCGCGCCCAAGATTCCCGACGCCGAACTGGCGATCATCAAGGCCTGGATCGAAGCCGGAGCGCCCGAGACTTCGGGCAGCGTCGTGGCGATGAAGGCGAAGCCGAAGTTCGAGTTCAAGCTCGACCCCTCCAGCATGGGCAAGCCGGTCGGCCCTCCCGCGATGCCCGAAGGGATCTCGACCGAGCCGGCCGTCGTCAGCCCGAGAGCCAACGCCATCGTCGCGCTCGCGTCGAGCCCGTGGGCTCCGCTGATCGCCGTCGCCGGTCACAAGCAGGTCCTCCTTTACCAGGCTCAGAAGAACCGGCTGATCGGCGTCCTGCCGTTCCCGGAAGGGACGATTCACGTCCTCAAGTTCAGCCGGAATGGATCGCTCCTCCTGGCCGGTGGCGGTCGAGGCGGACAGATGGGGCTGGCTGTTGTCTTTGACGTGAAGACCGGCAAGCGCGTCTTCGAGATCGGCAAGGAATACGACGTCGTTCTCGCCGCCGACATCAGCCCCGACCACGGTCAGGTCGCGCTCGGCGGGCCGAGCAAGATCGTCCGGGTCTACAACACCAGCGACGGCCAGCTTCAGTTCGAGATGAAAAAGCATACCGAGTGGATCACGGCGATCGAGTTCAGCCCCGACGGAGTGCTCCTCGCCTCCGGCGACCGGAACAACGGGCTCGAAGTCTGGGAAGCCCAGACCGGCCGCGAGTTCTTCGACCTTCGAGGCCACACCGCGAGCATCACCGACATCACCTGGCGTCTCGACTCGAACGTCGTCGCCTCGGCCGCCGAGGATGGAACCATTCGCCTCTGGGAGATGGAGAACGGCAACCAGATCAAGGCCTGGGGTGCGCACCCCGGCGGGATCACCTCGGCCCGGTTCGCCAAGGACGGGCGGATCGTCACCACCGGGCGCGACCATTCCGTCGCCGTCTGGGATCAGAACGGAGGCAAGCAGAAGGACTTCGAGAAGTTCAACGACCTGGCCCTCCGCGCCGTCTTCGCCGACGACGACTCGAAGATCGTCGCCGGCGACTGGTCCGGCGAGGTTCGGGTCTTCGACGCCCGGCAAGGGCCGAGACTGGCGAACCTGCTCGCCAACCCGGCCACGATCGCCACCAGACTCGAACAGATCCGGGCCTTGATCCCCGCCGCTCAAGCCTCAGCCGATGAGGAAGCGAAGAAACTCGCCCCGCTGCAAACCGCCGTCGCCGACAAAGCCGCCACCGCCGCGAAAGCCCAGCAAGTCCGGACCGAAGCCGATCAGGACGCCCAGCGCAAGACCGAAACCGTCGCCAACCTCGAAAAGGCCGAGGCCGACAAGGTCAAGGCCCAGGCGGGAGCCGTCGAGGCACTCAAGGCCGCGCAAGCCAGTCTCGAAAAGGCCAACGCCGACCGGATCGCCGCCGAGAAAGCCGTGGCCGACACCACCGCCCACGAAAAAGCACTCGCCGACTCGATCCCCTCGATCAAGCAGGCGGTCGAGAAAGCCTTGAACGACAAGATCGCGCAGGATCAAGCGCTGGCGTCGGCCGTGGAGGCGCTGAAGTCGGCCGCGACCAAAGCCGCCGCCGAGCAAGCCGTCGCCACCTTGAACCAGGTGATCGTGCGCTCGACCGAGTTGACCGGAGCCCTCGGAACGGCGGGCAAGCGTCAGGCCGATCTCCTTGGTTCGTGGGAGCAAGCCGTCGCGGCCAAGACTGCGGCCCCCGCACAACTCGCCGCGACAACGGAAAAGGCTCGACTGGCCGGCGAGGCCCTCAAGCCCGCGCAGGCGGCCGTCGATCAAGCGACGACGGTCCGAAACGAGGCCGCGAAACTGCTCGCCGACGCCCGGACGGCGCTCCAGACCGCGCGCGTTCAAGCCGACAGCCGGAAGGCCGAAGCCGAGGCCGCGAACCAGGCCCGGGCCGCCGCCGAGAAGGCGCTCGCCGACAAGAAACCGACCGCCGACGCACTGGCCACCCGAGCCGCCGACCTCCGAGCCGAGGCCGAATCGCTCGCCAACGAACTGAAGGCCGCCGAAGCCGCGCGGACCGCGAAGAAGGAATGATCAACCGACAAATCCCAGAAATCATGGCGAAATCGAAGCCTGGTCGGGTCCACTGTCCGGACCGTGGTTCCGGCCTTCGTCCGACCACGGGTCAATGACTGAACCGTCGAGATTTGTGGATCGAAACCACGGTCCGCACAGCGGACCCTACGATTGTCCGACCACCTTACAATCCTCCTGGGCGATTGATCCAGGGCCTTTCGGGCGGAGCCGTCGTCGGCTAGAATCCGTCGAGCAGGGCTTGATTGTTCGATCGCTCGCGAAGGACGAGATTGATGAGATGCGCCTCGGCCCTCTCGACGATACGAAATAGCGATGCCGCGATCCGTGAGGTCATCGACCGGGTCGCGACCGCCTTCGAAGGAGAACCGGCCGACCTCGCCGTTGTCTTCGCTTCGATCCACCATGCCGACGTGCTCG
Source organism: Planctomycetota bacterium (assembly GCA_021778575.1). Taxonomy (GTDB): domain Bacteria; phylum Planctomycetota; class Planctomycetia; order Isosphaerales; family Isosphaeraceae; genus Tundrisphaera. The sequence continues at coordinate 745 of JAJYCH010000093.1, read as the reverse complement.
GCCGGGTCGGCTCGGAATTGAAAGCTCGGGGGCTGGGGCGACATATCATCGGCTGCACCGGCGAGACGGTGATCGGCGACGGTCGCGAGATCGAGAGCGAACCAGCGCTGAGCGTCTGGGCCATCCGGCTCGAAGGGGCCGAGATCCAGCCGATCCGGATCGACACCTCGACCGATGGAATTGACGCGCTTCAAGGGTTTGCCTCGGGTCCCGACTCGATCCTGATCCTGGGCGACCCGTTCTCGTTCGCCCCCGATCCCTGGCTCCAGAAGCTCCAGGCCGTCGCGCCCGGCCTCCGGGTCATGGGCGGGATGGCCAGCGCGAGCCAGGTTCCTCGCCAGAACCGCCTCTTGCTCGACGGCACGGTCTTCGACGACGGAGCGGTGGGCGTGGCCCTCGGCGGTTCGGTCGCGATTCGATCGCTGGTCAGCCAGGGCTGTCGACCGATCGGCCGGCCGATGATCGTCACCCGGGCCGAGAAGAATTTGATCCGCGACCTCGGGCGTCGGCCGTGCCTGGAAGTTCTCCGCGAGGTCTTCGAGGAACTCCCCGAAGCCGACCAGGAACGAGTTCAGTCGGGCCTGCACATCGGCCGGGTCATCAACGAATACCAGGATAGCTTCCGCCGTGGTGATTTTCTCGTTCGGAACGTGATGGGAGCCGACGAGACCGGCGGAATCGCGATCACCGATCTGGTCAAGGTCGGCCAGACCGTCCAGTTCCACGTCCGCGACTCGGAAACGGC
>JAJYCH010000092.1 GCA_021778575.1 Planctomycetota bacterium | reverse complement strand
TACGGCGTCCAGATCTCCTATATTCGCGGCGAGACCCATCAATACGGCAAGAACACGGGGCAAGGGGGGCTGATCGATTTCTCGGGCTGGAAGGATCTCGTCATCGACCTCGACTCGGGCCACGAGACCTGGGGCGGCGACAAGAACGGCAAGATCGATTACCCGATCACCGCCATCACCTTCACCGTCGGCCAGCCGACCGAATCGGGCAAGAATCTGGCATTTGAAGGCGACCTGGCGTTCGACTCGGTAAGCGTCGACTCCGACCAGTCGGCCGTCGAGACGCTGGGCAGTCAGGTCGTGGTGACGGCCCCGGCCTACGGTTCGGACGTGACGGGGGATGTCGTCGTCCGGGTCAAGGCTCCCGGGTTCCCGGAACTGGTCGCCCGATCGTGGCTGCCGGGCGGGAAATTCGGCGCCGATTCGGTCGTGGCGACGGTGAGCCTCGACGCCCAGGGGCAAGGCTCGTTCACCTTGCCGGCCAACCAGTACCCGCACGGGCCGATCATGGTCCGGATCTCGGGGAAGTACGGCCGCTTCACCGATACCTGCTACCTCCAGCTCTACAACAAAGGCGGGATCGCCTGGAACGAGGGGATTCCCAAACAAGCCCCGCCGGCCGCGAAGGGGCTCCCCCTGGCGTTCGCCGATGACTTCAACGGCCCCCTGTCGATCTCGAGCACCGACCCCAAGGCCACTTATTACGACCACAAACCGCCTCACGGTTATCAAGACTTCAGCCAGCACACGTTCAGCGGTCGCGAGTCGCCCAAGAACCCGTTCGCGCAGGTCGATTCTTATCTGCGAATCCGCGCGAGTGACCAGACCAACGCCTCGGGCCTGATCTCGTCGATGAAGAACGACGCGACCGGCCTGAAGGTGGGGCTTCCCTGTTACTTCGAGTGCCGGTTCCTCGGTCCGAACGCCGTCGGGGCCTGGCCCGGCTTCTGGCTGATGACCGATTACATGACCGACTACCAGGCCAAAGGGGACAAGACCCCGGTCGACGAGCTGGACATCATCGAAGCCTACGGCGGCGACGGCCCGGGCTCGCCCAACGCCGACGACACCTACATGGTCACCCCGCACTGCTGGAACCAGGGGAAAACCGGCCAGGCGATCGAGAAAAAGGCGTTCGAGGGGATGAAGAACCCGGTCCGGATGCGCCGGCGCGGTATCCCCTCGACCTGGTTCGAGGCCCCGCACACCTACGGCTGCCTGGTCAACCCGACCGAGACGATCTACTACTGCGACGATATCGAGGTCGGCCGGCACGAGACCTTGCCGATCTGCCGCGAGAAACCCCTCTTCTTCATGATCAACCTGGCCACCGGCGGCGGCTGGCCGGTCGACCTCTCGCGCTACAACGGCCTGGCCGACATGTACGTGGATTACGTCCGGGTCTACGGCAAAGCCCGGTGACGGGACGATTTCCGCCAAAATGGGCCGTCGATCCCGGTACGACCGGAACTTCCGCGCCGTTGTGGTGTTTACTGGAATAGCCCTTCCACCGTTTCGCGACATATCATCCCCGCATGCTCGAAGCTGGACAGCGGCGGGATGACGCGAGGCCACTTTCGTTCGTGAAGGACGGCCCGGTTTCGTCAAGTCAAGTGGTGGGGCGTTGCCCGCGATTTTCGGGGTGGTTAAAATGATGGATGGAGTGAAGGAAATATCCGAACATCCGGTCTCCCGATCGACCAGCCCGTCGTTGGATCGACGGACTTCGGCCGGGCCTGATACGCGGGATCGCCCCGAGGAGAGCCGCACCGTGTGGTCAAAAGTCCTCGATCGGCTCACCGGCCGGTTCCCCTGGTTGAAGGCCCGGCTCGACAATGGTCTGCCGCGCGACTTGCCGGCGATCAGCGTCAGCCTGGCGTTCCACGGCGCGCTTCTGGTGATTCTGGGAGCGATGGGGATCGCCGCCCAGGCGGAATTGAAGCGTGATATCACCAGTCAGATGGTCGATACCTCGATCCCGACGTTCGATAAGACCGAACTCCACGACCTCAACCAGCCCGACCTCCCGGCGGTGGTGACCTCGCTCGGTTCGAGCGCGCCGACCTTCAGCATGGAGGCCAAGGAAGCCGCGAGTTCGCCGATCTCGGCGCGGGATAACGCCGTCGGGACGCTGGAGATGCTGCCGACGGCGGGTGTTTCGCGGCCCGGCCAGATCGCCATGCCCTCGGCCATGACCATCGGCCAGAACGTGGCGATCAAGGGCAGCGGCGCCGAACACGTCGGCGGGGTCGAAGGAGCCGTCGACCGGATCGCCATGGAACTGCTCAACCGGCTCAAGGACGGTAAAGTCCTGGTCGTCTGGGCGTTCGACGCCTCGGGAAGCCTGGTCGTCGAGCGCGAAAAGCTGGCCAAGAATATCGAGGGCGTCTATACCCACATTGCCCAGCTTGACAAGGACGACGTCGCCTCGGGCAACGCCCTGATGACGATGGTCGTCGGCTTCGGCGAAGGACGCAAGCAGATGCTCCGCGAGCCGACGACGGACTCGGCGGCGATCGTCTCGGCCATTCGCGAGGTTCCCCTCGACACGACGGGGTTCGAGAGCACTTTCCAGACCGTCGCCAACATCGGCAAGACCTGGGGCAAGTACAAGGACGGCAAGGGCGAACATTATCAGACGGTCGTGATCGTCGTGACCGACGAGGTTGGCGACGACGAGAATCAGCTCGAAACGGCCATCAACGTCGCCTCGACGATGAAGATGCCGGTCTACATCCTGGGCTCGCCGGCCCTTTTCGGCAAGGTCGAGGGGCGGATGGATTACACCGACCCCAAGACCAAGAAGGTCCACCGGAACCTCCCGGTCCGCCAGGGGCCGGAAAGCGTCGCGCTGGAGACGATCCACCTGCCGTTCTGGTACAACGGCGACCAGTACGAGAACCTCGACGCCGGCTTCGGCCCCTACGCCCTGAGCCGGCTCGCGGCGACGACCGGCGGGATCTACTTCGTCTCGCGGATCGGGACCGCCCGGCTCAGCTTCGACCCCAACGCGATGCGTGAGTACCGCCCCGACTGGGTCAACTTTGAACAGTACGGCCGGAACCTCCAGAAAGACCCGATCCGCAACGCCGTTAACCAGGCCGCGCTGATCACCCAGCAAAAACTTCCCGGCCAGCCCGGACTGACCTTCCCGCCGGCCGACGACCCCTCGTTCAAGGAACGGATGGGGGAAAACCAGGAAATCGTCGCCCGGATCGAATACACGGTCAACGAGGCGCTGACGCCGATCACCGCCGTGGCGAAACTTCGCGACCGCGAAACTTCGAGGCGCTGGCAGGCGCACTATGATCTGATCAGGGGGCGGCTCCTGGCCATGAAGATCCGCTGCGCCGAGTATCAGACCGCCTGCGCCAAGATGAAGAAGGACGCCCCCAAGTTCAAGGACACCAAGTCCAACGCCTGGAAACTCGTGGCGACCGAGGAGATCCTCTCCGGAGACAAGGTCTCTCGCGCCGCCACCGAGACCCGGGCACTTCTGAAACGCGTGGTCGATGACCACCCCAACACCCCCTGGGCGCTTCTTGCCCAGCGCGAGCTGAAAGACCCGTTCGGGTTCAAGTGGGTCGAGACCTACGTCCCGCCCATCCCTCCCCGACGGGAAGCCGACGCCGCCGAGGCCAAGAAGAAAAAGGCCGAACCCAAAAAAGACATGCCCAAGGAACCCCAGATCAAGCTGTGAGCAAATCCGCCAAAATGGGGCCACTTGTGGACACTTCGGGGTAACCCTGTGGACACCTATAGGAAGTCGTTTTTGATCGTGATATTCTAGAATTTCCGTCCGGATTCCCGGCCGATTTGCCGATGGATTCCGGAAGGTCTGATCCTTTCGAGCGGTTCGCTCGGTTCCGCATCTCCTTTGAAGACATTCGCTTGCCACCGAGTTCCGCCGATTTTCCCGGCCCTTGGGATTGGGGACGAAGCGCCATGGACCTGCATGCGACGGTTCCGCCATCGAGCGACGGGGCTTACGACCTGGACGACGACCTGACCGGGGGCGACCTCGAATTCGCGGTTGACTCCGAAGCGGCCGATACCGACGAGCTGACCAACAAGCCGATCGTCGAGGCCGCCCAGGCCCTGGCCGCCGCAGAGGTCAACACGACCGATTTCACCATCGTCGCGCATCCCCAGGAGACCGTCCCGGCGGTTCCGGTGCCGGAACCGGTCGAAGCGACCACGCCGACCTCAACGGGCGCGACAGCGTCCGAGTCGGCACCAGCCCAGGCCGGGGCGAGCGCAAGCGCCGCTCCCGCCGGTCCCAAGCTCCGACGGAAAAAGAAGGCCGCCAAGAAGCCGTGGGATGCCCCCGCCTGGGTCGTCTCGGCGCTGATCCACGTGGCGGTCGTCGGTGGTCTGGCCGCCGTGGCGACCGGATCGGGCGAGGTGGTCAAGCGGCTCAAGAATCTCGACACGACGTTGGTGGCCAACCCCAGCGGAGCCCAGGAACTGACTCCGGTCTTGAACGACGTGTCCGACGTCCCGCGCGATCAGGCGGCCGGCGACACCAGTTCGACCACCGTCGGCCAGGGGGTCGGATTCGCCTCGAACATCGGGACCGCGCCGTCGAGCACGCCGACGGTCAGCAAATCGGGTCGACAGATCAACGAGAAGTCGAGCCTGCCGACGATCGCCAGCATCGCCGTGCCCTCGGGGATTTCGTCGACGGCGGTCAAGCTGAACCGCGACCTCGGCGGCGGCGGGATGATCGGTGGCGACGTGACCTACGCCGCGACCGACGTGGGCGTCGCGCTCGACCAGATCGCTCGCGAGATCCTCCGGCACCTGACCCAGCACAAGGTGACGGTCGTCTGGATGTTCGACGAGTCCGAGAGCATGAAGGACGACCAGAAGGCCATCCGCGAGAAGTTCGACCGGGTCGTCAACGAGTTGAACATCAACGCTCCCGACGAGGTTCCGGCGAAGGGGAAGAAGGCGAAGTCGAGCGGCACCCCCTTGAACCACGCGATCGTCGGCTTCGGTAACGAGATCCACTTCACCCAGGAAAAGCCGACCGCAAACATCGAGGAGATCGGCAAGGCGATCGACCGGCTCCAGATCGACTCGACCGGTAAAGAAAACACCATGTCGGCCGTCGGCCGGGTGATCGACCACTACGGCAAGCTGATCACCGACGAGCGGAAGCTCCTGATCGTCCTGGTAACCGACGAGTCGGGCGACGACGGAGCCTATGTTGAGGAAGCCCGCCAGGCCGCCGTCAGCCGCGACGTTCCGGTCTACATCATCGGCCGTCAGGCCCTGTTCGGGACCGACCACCTCACCCTCGGCTATACCGACCCGGTGACCAAGGACTTCTTCTGGGTCGGGATCAAGCGAGGCCCCGAGACCGCCGATATCGAGGCCCTCCAGTACGACGGGATTCACCACCGCTGGGACGAGGTCCCCTCCGGATTCGCCCCGTATGAACTGGCCCGACTGGCCAAGGACACCGGCGGGATCTACTTCCTCCTGCCCAGCGAGGAAGGGCTCCGGATCAAGCGTCGCGAGAAAGCGTACTCGATCGAAACCCTCAAGGAATACGTGCCCGACTACGAGAGCCGGTCCGCCTACCTCGAACGGCGCGAGAAGTCGGAATTTCGCCGGACGCTGTACGCGATCATCCAGGAAACCAAGACGTATCCGTTCCGCCACCACTACCCGGTCTTTCCCGAGCAACTCTTGCCGGCGATCGAGGAAGAACTGCCCAAGACCACGCTCCGGCTCAACGCCCTGATCAAGATCGAGGAGCGGCTCCGCCAGCTCGAAAAGCTCCGCAACCGCGAGCCCGAGAAACGCTGGCAAGCCGCCTATGATCTGATGCTGGCGCAAGTGGTGGCCTACCAGGTCAAGGCCTACGAGTACCGAGCGAACCTGCTCGAAATGCAGGCCAAGCCCCCCAAGCCGGCCACGATGCCCAACCCCGAGCTCTTCGTCGAGTGGTCGCTCGACCACTCCACCGAGCGTAAAGCCCCGAAAGAAAAGACCGAGAAGGTCTACGTCGAGGCGATGAGGCTCCTCCAGCTCGTCGTCGAGCGCCACCCCAACACCCCCTGGGGAGACCTCGCCCTCGACGAGATCAACCGAGGCCTGAGCGTGAAGCGCAACGAGTGGCACCACAAGCACAGCACCCGCTACGAGGAACGAGCCAAGCTCGTACCCAAGTTCTGAACGACGCTCCGCCCGGATCGATTCCCACCAATCGATCCGGGCAGGTTCATCAAATGAACTCATGTGACCAAGTTCAGATATAATTAATTTAAGATTCTGATTTTTTCACATGAACGTCAACTGGAAGTCGCGTTGTTATCTCATTGTTGCGGCATGCTTCGGACTGGGGTTCGGGCTTCTGCGGATTCTCCTCCCCTATGACTTTGTTTTTGGTTTCGGTACGGTTTATTCGGCGGATTATAGCGAGAGTCGGTTCGATTCAATCGCTCATGGCATGACCACCAACGAGGTTGAAGCGGTCGTGGGGCGTCCTTTGAAGAAGCTACCCGATCGGTGGTATGGCTTAGCTGACGTGTGGGCCTACAGCGATCAACCCAATCCAGTCGCAAATTATCGGCGGAGATGGATCATCTTCAAGGACGGCAAAGTCATTGAGAAACTCAAAGATTTCTGGGTGGATTGACGCGGTATTTCTAAATTTGATAGTTGTCAGCATGTAGATTAAATAAATGGGCGATTAAAATCGTAGGGTGGGCACCGCCCACCATCTTCAATTCATGGTGGGCGGAGCCCACCTTACGAGATTGCTACGCCAGCCTAAAAACGCTCTCAGTGACGACCGTTCTAGGGGCGGCCATCAAGCTGGCAGCTTGGCTTCCCGAGCCTCTTCGACCAATCGATTTCCGACCTCTCGAAGAATCCTCACGGCTTCTTCTTCGGGATTCTGCGAGGTAAATCCATGCGCGATCTGATTCCGCACGCGAGAGAGAGCTTCGAGTTCGCGAAACTCCGCGACGTTGATCATCCCATTCGAATAGAGTTCGTTGAGCATTGTTCTGGGAACTGATCCCCAACCGGCCCGTTCGCCGGCGGCGCGGAGTCTGAGCCGCATCGCCGCCTCGAAGCCCGCCCAGGCCGTGATGATCGCGGGACGCAGGTAGCCCAGTCCCATCATTGCCGCCGCGTCGGTAAATGATTTGTCGATTTCCTGCTCCGAGAAATCTTCCGCCCAGTCAATCTCCTTGGGACTTGGTTTTTCGTCCTCCACCACGGCGAGGTCGAATCGCCATCCTTCCTGAGCGTTGATCAACTCGGCGTAACGCGTCAGGTTCGAATCGGCGGCGGCCTCGTCACGGTTCTTCTTGACGGCGACCAGCACTCCCTCTGTCCCTCGCTTGCAGAGGATCTCGATCTCAAACCCGATCGCAAATGCGGGAAGAGATTGTTGATCGGGACGAATCGTGACCTGATACCCTTGCTTCGCATAGGCATCAGCCACCCGTTTCAGTTCTTCGTCGAAGTCCATGATTTTTAGTTCGGAAGGGGGAAAGGGTCCACGGGGTCTTCGATCCGCACGTAAACGAACTGGTTCCCCACTTGAACGGCCGCGACGAGTATCTTGGATGCGCCGACGACGAATGGCGCATCGATGCGAACAAGCGAGATTTCCGCTTGCCGGATCTGTCGATCGTCCTCGTACACAGATTCTTGCATCACGTCCAAGAACGGCTTTGACATGTTGTCGATGTCAACGGATGGTTTACTTCCAATATAAAAGTTAATGAGGATGACTTTGATGTTCCCCTTGAGCGGTGGATTGTTCCATCGCGAGTTCGCTTCCGCCAGTACCAGCGCACGCCAGTTCGTCAAGTTGGGTCCGGGAGATTGATTCGAGATCGGTGGCCCGGGGACGACGAACTCCAGGTGCATCGCGCCATCCCTGATGATAAGTCCCGAAAGAGCGGACGGACTTATCCATTTCAGATTACACGAGAACCAGTTTCGCGCCAACCGACCGTTTCTGCTCCGAAGTTCCCCAGCCTTGTTAGTGGCACCGCCCCACCTACGGGTTTTGCCGTTGACGGCTACGGCATAACCCGTAGAATCCCCGTTGTTGGGTGAGGGAGATCCTGGTTGGCGGTGCATGGAGGCCCAAACATGGCGCGACCTCGCGTCGAGCAGCCGACACCGGCGGAGCTCGAACTTCTCAAGATCCTCTGGGGTCGCGACGGTTCGTGGACCGTTCGCGATGTCCTCGAAGTCGTCAATCACGATGCCGACCCGCCCCGGGCTTATACCACCGTCATGAGCCTCCTGACGGTCATGGCCGAGAAAGGGCTCGTCAGGCGAGTCCTCCATGGGCGGGCGTTTGCTTATGAACCCGCCGAGCCTCGCGAGCGGACACTGGGCTCGCTTCTCGGCGAGACTCTTGGTCGGGCGTTCGATGGTTCGGCCAGCCTGCTCGTGGCTCATCTGCTCGAACAGTCGGGACCATCGGCCGAGGAGCTGGACCGGATCAGGTCACTCCTTGATGGCTATCAGGACCGGCTCGCCGATCATGGTCGGAAGGGAGGTCACTCATGCACGGATTCGCACCCGGCGAAGTGATCGGTCGCCTGGTCTGGGTCGGCCTGCTCCATTCGGCCTGGCTGGCTTTCGCGGTGGCATCGGCCCTCGCGCTCGGGTTCTGGCTCGTGCCCGGTCTCTCGCGACGCCACCGATACGCGGCGCTCCTGATCGGCCTCGCGGTGGTCTGCCTGGGGCCGGTCGCTCTGACGGCTCGCCAGCACCTCGCCCGTGAAACCGTTGACGATCAAACAAATCGGCGAGCCTGGATCATCTCACCCGATCAGGCGGCCGATACCCGACTGCCGCCCAAGGCTCCGGTAAATTCTCCGGCTCGTCCATCAGTCGGCTGGCGGTTCGCCGATCAGGCTCGGGGCGTTCTCGACCAGGCTTCGCGGCTGATTCGGGCGGCTCGACCCTGGGGCCTGATCGCGTGGACGACCGGCGTGTCAGTCCTCGGCGCGTGGCTCGGGCTTGGCGGCCTGGGTGTCCGCCGACTGGTCCGAGGTTCGCGGCCCGCCTCCGAGGCGATCCAGTCGCGGGCTCGAACCTTGTCAACCCGGCTTGGCTTGACGGTGGTTCCGGCTGTCCGGACCCATCCAAATTTGCGAGAACCTTGTCTTTCGGGAGTGGTCCGCCAGGCGGTGCTCTTGCCTGGTGGGTGGCTGTCGAGGGCGTCGGACCCGGAGCTGGATGCGGTCCTCGCGCATGAGCTGGCCCACGCCCGTCGGCTCGACCCGCTGGTGAACCTGACCCAGCGGCTGGTTGAAGTGGCGCTGTTCTTTCATCCGGGAGTCCGCTGGCTCTCGAAGGCGCTCCGGTCGGAGCGTGAACTCTGCACCGATGCCCTGGCCGTTGGGGCCACGGGCGACCCGCTGGGTCTGGCTCTGGCTCTGGAATCGGTGGCCCGGTTCCGGCTGGAGTCGGATCGAAACTGGACCTCGAAGCTTCCGAGCGTGGCGCTCGGGGGGGATGGTCTTCCTCTTTTCTCCAGGATTCAGGAGCTGATCGGCATGACGCCCACTCGCCCCAGATTGTCCGCGTGGCCCTTCGCCGCGATCCCGACCGCCGTGGTCCTCGGCCTGATTGCCACGTCCGTCGGCTCGGCGCAGGAAGCCCCCAAACCGCCCCCCAAGGTTGTCGAGGCACCCAGGGTCGCCGAGGCACCAGCCCCCGCGCCGGTCCCGCGTCTCCGGACTGCGATCAAGCCTGAGGAGCCGCAGATCAGTTATGAGTTTCGCGTGGTTGATATCAACTATGCGTCGATGGAACGGCTCAACCGCGAAGGGATCACACAGTTCAAGCTTTTCCAGGATAAGAGTAGATCCGAGATCTGCGTGATTGACCCGAAGGCACTCAAGAGTCTGGTCAACACCGCCATCGCCGACGGGCCGCCCTTCGGTGTCGTTCAGTCCCCGAGGATGACCAGTCTCGAAGGGATGCGGGCCGCGTTTGTGATTGACGCTCGGAAGCTGCCCAAGGAACCGCCGATGATCAAACACCCCGTGGGGCCGGGCGACCTCCTCGCTGATTTCAGCGGCAAGATCAACCCCGGAGCGATCGAGCTCTCGCTCGAAGTGGAGACGATTCGTGAGGGAGCGAATCGCGGCGAATCGGTCTTGAGGTCGGTGGCGACGACCGTTCTCGTCCCCGAAGACTCGAGCCTCGTCGTCAGCCTGGGGCGCCAAGAGCGGAAGCTCGAAACCCGGACCGTGGTCGAGGAGACGCTGGTCGTCGTCACCCCCCGGCGGATCATCCCCGAGGCCGAGGAAGAACGCGTCGGTGGGAGGCCGTCGAAGGGCCGTCGGATCAACTTCTTCAAGGGAGCGTTCTGGTGAACAGCGATTCTTATAGGGTAGGGCGTGGCCTGCCGAGCAAT
>JAJYCH010000091.1 GCA_021778575.1 Planctomycetota bacterium | reverse complement strand
CGCTGTAATGACCACCGCCGCCGCCGTAACCACCACCGCTGTAATGACCACCACCACCGCCGACATGACCACCACCGCTGTAATGACCACCACCACCACCACCGCCGCCGCCATGACCACCGCCGCCGCCATGACCACCGCCGCCGTGAGCTTCCGCGAAAGTCGCCGGCATGGCCAGCGCGGCCAGGCCGATGGTCGCCACCTTCAATCCGTCCGCGATCTGCTTGATGAGTGTCTTCATGGCCGTCCCCTTTCATGAGGAACGTGCATCCGGGAAGCTCGGTCGATTCGTTGCGTCGGGCCCGACGACGCCCTTCCTACGATGCTCGGCAATGATCGGTCTTGGGTCGGTCTGGTCAAGATGTCGGAATGTTCTGGATTCTTCGGATGACCGAAGAATCGCTCCGATTTGACCCGGTCGTCGGCCCTGTCGTAGGATGGATCGCGACGCTCCGACCCTGATTTTTCCGATCGATCAAGTGACAGCGAGACGATACGGGTTCGATCCATGAGAAAACTTCAATACGTCCGACTTCTGGTCTTGATCTCCCTCGGTCTGACCTCGGTGGGTTGCGGCGGCACGACGCCGACCCCGCCGCCGCTGGCAAAGCCGTTTCTCTGGACGAAGCTGGTCTTCGGCGTCGTGGGCGACCGGGCGTTGCTCCCGTCGATCAAGGCTCAGCGCGGCGAGTGGTCGGCCCGATCGGGGGCCGAGCTGGTGGTCCTCGACGAGCCGGTCGATCCCAGGACGCTCGACAAGGCCGGCGCCGATGTTCTCGTCTTCCCCGGCGACCGGATGGGCGACCTCATCGAACTCAAGGCTCTGGCGACCATCGCCGACTCGACCGTGATCCCGCCCGCGCCGGTCGCCGAGGGGAACGAGCCGCCTCCTCCTCCGCCGCCGGACGACCTGAAATACAAGGACATCATCCCCGCCTATCGCGACCAGATTGATAAGTACGGCCCCAACCGAGTCGCCCTGCCGATCGGCGGGACGGCGCTGGTTGTCGCCTTTCATCGCGCCGCGTTTGACAGTCCGGCGATGAAGGAGGCCGCGAAGACAGCCGGGATCAGGCTCGAACCGCCGAAGACCTGGGACGAATTCGACGCCCTGGCAAAATTCTTCCACGGCAAGGACACCAACGGCGACGGCAAGCCCGAGGCCGGGGTCGCGCTCGCCTGGGGAACCGACCCTGAAGGGGTGGGAGACGCCACGCTCCTGGCCCGGATCGCCTCGCTCGGATTGCACCGCGATCAGTTCACGTTCCTGCTCGACTCGGAGACGACCGCCCCTCGGGTCACCTCGCCGCCGTTCGTCACCGGCCTGCAATCGTTCGTCGACCTCAAGGCATTCGGGCCGCCGGAAGCCGAGAAGTTCGATGCCGATCGCGCCCGCCAGGCGTTTCGCTCGAAGGAAGCGGTCCTGCTGATCGACCGGGCCGAAAAGGCGGGGGCCTGGGGCGTCGACGGAGAGCCGATCGGTTCGATCCCCCTGCCCGGCTCGTCGCGAGTCTTCGACTTCTCGCGCAACGCCTGGGAGACCTCCGAGAAACCGAACCGGCCAAGCTTCTTGCCGACCGGCGGCGGCTGGCTGGTCGGGGTGGCCGCCACGACTTCCAAACCGGCGGCGGCCGAGGACTTTGCCAGGTATCTGGCCAGTCCCGACTCGACCAACCGGCTCCGGGCCGAAAAGGGGTTCCCGATGCTCGCCGTCCGGACCTCGCAACTGACTCAGGGGATGGTCAGCACCCGGTCGGCGCCGGGTGTCGAACCTCGCCCCTGGGCCGACGCCGTGAACCGGACCCTCACCAACGAACGGGTTGTCCCCGGCCCTCGGTTCCCCGAAGCCCTGGCCTATCTGAGTGATCTGGCCCGGGCCAGGGTCGCCGCCGTGAACGGACAGCCGGTCGAAAAAGTTCTCGGAGATCTGGCCGACGCCTGGATCAAACGAACCCAATCCCTCGGCCTGGCCCGCCAGACCTGGCACCACCGAAGAAGCCTGACCGGCCTGATCACCGCGCCCGAACCGCCGCCGAGGTAAACGCTGGGGGCTCTCGTCGCGATCTCCTCGGTTTCCCACCCCCAAAAACGGGAGCGGCCGGGTACTCAGTGGTCAGTCCTTCGAGAATTCGGGATGATAGTCACGTTGTTCGTCCCATCTCCGATCACCGATCGACAAGGGAGTCAGCCGATGCGCCGTTTGCTGTTTGCGATCGCTTTATTGGTCTCGGCCGGAGGGATGATCCGGGCGGATGAGCCGGCGAAGCCGGTGAAACTGCTGATCATCACCGGGGACACCCACCCGGCCCACGACTGGAAGGCGACCACCCCGGCCCTTCGCGAGGTTCTCTCGGAGAAAGGGCGGATCGACGTCGACGTCACCTCCACCCCGGCCAAGGACCTGACCCCCGAGAACCTGGCCAAGTATGACGTCTTCTTGCTCAACTACCTGAACTTCAAGAAGCCGGGCGAGAGCCCCGAAACCACCTGGACCGACGCCAACAAGGCGGCGTTCCTGAAGGCGATTCACGACGACGGCAAAGGCTTGGTGGTGATCCATCACGCCTCGGGCTCGTTCACCAGGCCAAATTGGGTCGAGTTCGAGAAGGCTGTCGGTGGCTGGCGGACCCAGGGGTTCCACGGCCCGGCGCACCAGTTCACCGTCAAGAAGTCGGCCGAGTCGCACCCGATCTCCGTCGGGGCTCCCGCCGAGTTCGCGCACGCCACCGACGAACTCTACCAGAACAGCCTGCTGCCACCGGGAAGCGTCGTCCTGGCGACGGCTTATTCCGACCCCGCCAAGCCAAAGGGGACCGGCAAGGACGAAGCCGTCATCTGGGTAAGCACTTACGGCAAGGGCCGGGTCTTCGAGAACGTGCTCGGCCATGACGTCGCGACGATCAATGACCCCGGCTTCCAGACCTGGACCCGCCGTGGAACCCTCTGGGCCGCGACCGGCAAGGTCGCCCCTGAGGTGAAGTGATCGGCCAACCCGAGCCTCGAAGCGTCTCGATCTGGAGACAGTCCAGTGTCGCTTCGAGGCAACATCGGCCCGGGGAAGACGCGCGATGGCGACGCCCGGACAGCGCGACTACAGCGCGGTACGACTGACCAGGCATGCCCTGGAGCGGTTCGTCGAGCGATTCGGCGTCTTGCCCGAAGACGCCGAGGCCGCGCTCCGGACGACGCTTTCAAGAACCCGTCGCCTCGGTCGCAATCCGAGCAACCAGGCCATCGCCGTTCTGGCACTCCATCGCGAGAAGATCGTGGTGGCGATCCTCAACGGCGCAAGCTGCCTGACCGTCCTGACCTGGCCCCAGTTCGAACCCAGGATGGCGGAATTCGGCCGGACGCATCTGCCGAGAAAGCGAGGGAGGATGCTCCGCCGACTCTCCGAGCCGGAAGCATCCTCCGAATCCTGATTCCAGGCTGATGACGTACCGATCGGCCTACTCAGTCGATCCTTGAGGACCGTCGACTCCGCGTGTCATGCCGGCTTTTCTGATACGTCATCATGGAATGAAGCGAATTCCACGCCTTCTCGTCCACCGGCGGACGCTGAACATACGCCAGACGCCACTCAAGCAGGACGCCAATCGGCCCCAGAAGCAGGCCGAGCAGGACGCCCTCGATGGGAGAACGACGTTTCGTGTACGCTATGCAGCCAGCAATCGCCGAGCAGGATGCGAAAGTTGACGCAACCAAACTGTACAGAATGACGATGCTATCCGTTTCCATGAAAAAACCTTTATTACTGTTCGCGATCGATCACATCATCGGGAACAAATCGAACTACCTCGGAAGTATATCCAATAGAACTTTGTAAAGCCAAAGTCTTTTCTGGGTTTGTTCCGCGTTCTCGCAAGCATGGGAGCGATGTTGCGATCTTCCCCGCTTGTGGGAAAAGTTGTTCCCTTTCGCTCCTCCCTCCTGGTGGGCTACTCATCTGATGATCTGATCGAAATCGCGATTTGACGGACGACAATCCGTCCTGTTTTTTCGGCTTGGTGTCTCGACCTCGCAAGGATGGGCTCCGCCCACCATCCTGCGAGTCGGAGTGGGCTCCGCCCGCTCTTGATACTCTTCGATTTCAATCTTGTGCGAAAAATCGAAGACGGAAGTCTTATTTAACCAAGATTTTCCGTCATTGACAACCGCACCGCTGGGGAATTGGATTAAATATCCCGTCCGATCGACCTGGAACCGAGGATTGGTCCGGTCTGTTGGTTGTTGTCCGAGGCCGTTCAGGCGACCATCATCAGAGGGCGCTGACGGCGTCGAGCCCGGTAGCCGAAGCCTCCGGTCAGGAGGAGACCGAGACCCATCATCGCCAGTGACGACGGTTCGGGGACGGCGGTCCCCGGAGCGGCCTGGATGAAGGCCTGGGACTGGCCGATGATCAGCGAGCCGTTCAGCGCGACGCCCAGAGCACTGGCGTTGTTGAACGACACGATGAGGTTATCGGTGGTGACGCTGGAGGTCGAAATCCCGTCGCCGGTGCTCGACACCACATTAAGGCCGATCGACAGCCCCGCAACGCTGGCGATATCGACCGAGGCACCCGCCGAGGCTTCGATCAGCGCCGTGACGTTGACACCCAGAACATCGATTTCTAGACCGCTGAACGTGAAGGCGCCGGTCGGGCTGAGCGCGCCGTAAGTACCCGTGACCGAAGAATTTGTCGTCAATGTCGTGGCCTTGACGGTGACCAGGGCATTGACGAGCGGGAGGCTCGAGGCCAGGACGTTCAGGTTCAGGTTGTTGATGACGGTCGAGCCGCTGGCCGACCCGCTGGTCGAAACCCCGTCAATGGACGAAGCAGCGGTCGAGGTGAGCAGGCCGGTGGTTCCCTGCAACAAGGTATTCAATCCAACGACACCGGCCGAGATGTTCGCCCCCACCGAAGGGCTCAAGGTCGTGCTGTACGGGTTCGGGGCCGTGCCGGCGACCTGATTCACCGCGACATTGGCATTCACGAGACCCAGAAGCGACAGGTTCGAAGAGATCGCGACGCCCGAGCTATTGCCGGAGACGTCGTAACCCGCCCGAGCGGCGGTCGACCCTCCAGCCAGGACGGCGAGCGCCGACAGTGTCGCGACAATCAACACACGGGGGCGGAACCCTTGAACGGGTCGACTCAACTTTGCTAGACTGCGCATGGTCAAGTTCTCCTCGAAGAGCGGACGGACCACTACCGGGGCCGAAGACGCTGCAACGTCTTCGGCCTCACTTTTTCCATTGCGAGAGGGCTGTGAGTGAACCTCCCTGACCGGGGGACTCCACACATCCAACACGCTGTTGGATTCTCGCACCTCCGCATTCTAGTGCGAGTCGAGGCCGCAAAGGTAGTCAAGATTTTGGCGAAATCCGGCAAATTTAAATCGCAGAGCGCAAATCAGGCGTGACCGTCCAAGAAAAAGCCGCCGGATAATTAGACCTGTCAACACTTCGTTGCGAAAGTGTTGACAGGAATCTTCAATTGCTCTCGCGATCTTATGAACGAGCCTTCGTTAAATCGGTCGATCCGCAACGGTCGGCGGCCGGATCAGGCATGAATAAGTAGACCGATCCGTTCGGGAAGCTGTTCCGCGACCGCCTGAATGACGTCGCCTTTCATGGCTTTCCAGAGGGTTCCGCGCCGGGTGGTCCCGAGCAGGAGCAGGTCGGCCCCATGGGTGACGGCCATGTCGAGGATCGCCTCGGGGATATCGCGGGCCACGCCGTAAAGCAGCCGGAGCGGAACTCCCGCCTCGTGCGACTGGTTCCTGAGCCGTTCGAACAGGTCGAGAGCGGCCGAGTCCTCGGCCAGGGTCGGCGGGGCGGTCGGTCCCATCGGGGTCACGGCCAGGTGACGGATGAAGAGGATATCGAGTTCCGCCTGGCGGTTCTTGCACTCCTTCATCGCGAAGTCGATCAGCCGAGGGTTCCCGGTCGTCGCCACCATGATCCGTTCCTTGGGCGTGTAATCCCCTTTCAGGACCATCTTGGGTTTGGCCAGGGCCACCGCGTCGAGATCGTGGTCGGAGACGCCCCCTTCGCCGGCTGGTCGAGTCGGTTTGGCCTCGCCGAACAGGTAGACCCGGTATTTCTGGGTCTCATAGCTGGCATAGCCGATAATCAGCGCCACCGCAGCCGAGGGAATGAACGCCTTCCAGTCGTCGCCCATGACCACGGCGATCACCAGTTCCGCGACGACCGCGACGATCGCCAGCGTGGTGTAACCGATCCGGGTCCCGCGCTGGATCGGCACGACCTTGTTCGAGACGATCGTCACCAGCCGACCGGCCAATCCGCCCACCAGAACGATCAGCGCGAAGCTCCGGGCCGCCGGCTTCTCGGTGCAGATCGTAAAGCCAATGGCCAGCATGACGACCGTCAGGCCCATCATGAAAATCCGCTCGAACCGCTTCAATTCAAGCAAACGGTTCGTCGACGTCGACGCCAGGGTGATCGAGATCGCGCCCACGACACCGATGGCGTAGAGACCGGCGAGCCGCTCGACATCCGGGAACAGGACCACCACCACGGCGGGAATCACCGCGGCGATGACCAGAGGGATCTTCGGCATCCCGAACCGGTTCAGGCTCGCCAGAGCCTTGGGTAGTTCCTTGTCGCGCGAGAGCATGAACTGGGTCGACACCAGCGCTCCAATCGCGGTGTTGACCGCCGAGAGCAACAGCGCCGCGAAGACGACCGCCGAGACCGCCGCGAATCCCGGACCCACATAATGAGAGGCAATCTGTTTGAGCATATCGCCGGTATGCGCCAGGATTGGCTCGCCGTTCAGACCCAGGACCGGCTTGCCGTCGGCCCCCATCTGCGTCTCGAACAGGATCGAGTCGGGCAGCGAGGTCATTGCCAGGGCCAGGACCAGGTTGAGGATGACGATCTCGATCAGGACCGGCAGGATCGCCCTCCGTGCGGTCTGCTCGACCGGCTGGACCATGATCCCGGTCATGTTCGCGATCGCCTCGACCCCCGACAGCGCCAGGACGATCTCGGTGAAGCCGATCCAGGACCGCCCGACGCCGTGCTTGAACGGCGACTCGACCCGCGCGAAGGCGTCGCCCAGATGCGGAATGCAGGCGATCCCGATGACCATCGTCAGGACCACCGTCGCCAGGGCGACGACCATGGCGATCGCCCCGGTCTTGGTCGGACCGAAATAGTTGAGCCAGCCGATCGCCAGGATTGTCACTGTCGCCGCCAGGGCGTCAATCGGAATTCCGGTCTTGGCGGTCCCGATCCCGCTGGGGCTCAGGTAATAACCGTTGAATCCCAGGTAATGGAAGGCGTCGAGGCATGACAGCGAAGCCGTCACCACATAATCGGCGCAAAGCAGGAGACCGCCGATCACGGCCAGGAGTTGCGAGCGACGCTGGGCCGACGAGTAAACGCCGCCGCCATCGGGGAACAGGCGGCAGATGATCTCGTAACTCCAGCCCACCCCGATCATCAAGACGCACATCGCGGCGACGTACCAGAACGACGCTCGATAGGTATAAGCGAAGGCCAGGCCCAGCACGTAGAGCCGGCTTGTCCCCCAGTCACCGAACAACATCGGACCCGCATGATACCAGCGCAATTCGCGCGGACGTTCCCCGGTGGCCAACATTTCGACCGTTTTCACTCCAAAAAGGAGATCAGGACCGGATGCCGGGGGACCAGCCGTGACGCACGGCCGGCGGTCGTCGATCCGGTGCACGGATCGACGCTAAGACACCCCTCGGACGCCTGCGAGGTCAGCTGACGGACTCGGAGCCGAAGGTGCCCCGTCGTGCCTGGCTTTCTGATCATTCGGAAAGCCACGCCCGATTCGCCCCGGAATCCCCTTTTGAAGGAAAAGGGATTCAAATTGGTTCCCCCGCTCCCTCGGCCTTCGAGGGATTCGGCGATCCTCTCAAACCACGGTCCAGAGGCACCGTGGATTGGAATCCATCAGAACCCGGTCCGTCAAGAGCAGAGCGAACCGGATCGAACGAGGGGTCAAGGCCCCTGGGAGCCGCCCGATCGGCCCCTCATCGATCCTGGCGGCCTCCGGTGGCTCGGCGGATGCCTTGCAAGGCAGCCTCGACGGCCAGGTTATACGCGGTGACGATATCGGAGTGGAGCTCGGCCCCGCCATGAGCGTGGATCGGTCGGGCCAGGAACTCGACAAGAACCTTGACCCGTTCGGTCTCGGCCCGGTGCCAGTCGAGCTCGTGACGAGCCTGCCATTCGTCGTCGCGCGAGTGCGACGGGTCGATCCGGGTCGTCGGCGCGGTGGTGCAAGCGGTTTCGAGAGGAACCGTCGAAGCGGCATCGCGTTCGATCACGAGCGGGCCTTTCCTTCCTGGTGGGCGTCATTCTCCGCCGGCGGGATATTCTCCTGGCTTCTCGCGTTTTATCATAATCGCGGAGAATGGCTCAAGCTCAAGGCGCAACCCGGACGCCTCCGCCGTCGATCGGGCGGGCGGAGAACCGAGCCGGGAGTGTTTTGGTCGTCGGGCGCTCAGCGCTCGCGGTAGACGATCCGCCCCTTGGTCAGGTCGTAAGGGGTGATCTCGATGGTCACCCGGTCACCGGGGACGATCCTGATGAAATTCTTCCGCATCTTACCGGCGATATGCGCCAGGATGCGGTGACCGCTCTCCAGCTCGACCATGAACTGGGTATTCGGCAGGGCTTCGACAATTCGGCCCTCGGTACGAATCGGTTCCTCTTTGGCCACGCAAAACTCCCGATAGCGACCGCCGGGCCGGCCCGGTGGTCGCTGGACGTTGTTCGAACTGGGGATCGCCGGCCCGCCCCTCGACAAAGGCAACCAGCCGACGCCCGACAATCCCGGATTCGGCCGGGAAACGGTGTGGCACGTGCCTCCCACTCGGCAATCAGCCCAGAATAACCGATCCCTCCCCCCTTGGCCAGCGCCGAAATCGCAAGACCGGGCCACTTCGCGATTTTGGTCCGAGTCGCCAGGGGCTCACGAATTTTGCGAGAATTCGGGAACCGTCGAGCACCCGAGCGGCAGTACCCTTTGAGAAAAATCCGGGCGAAAAGGAAGGACGATCGATGGCAAGCCGCCAGGTCGAGAACATTGCCGGACTGATCCGGTCGTTGCTGGTTCTGGGTGCGACCTCGGACTGGACCGATGGCCGGCTCCTGGACCGATTCGCCACCGGCGGCGGGTTGTGGTCGTGAATCCCGACTTCGGCCAGCCTGGGCAAGACCGGAAGGTTCTGGAAGGCGACTGGAGCGAGGCGACGAACGAGGTCAAAGTTCCTTGATTCGGTCGTGCGGTTTCCATTCGTGTGACAAACCAGTAGGGCAGATTTCCACGAGGGAATTCGCTCGTGAACTACCGTAAACGCACCGAGGGGGACGTCGAGCCTCGTTCGAGTCTCGACGCCCCCCTCAGATTGACGACTTCCGTCGTTCTGGACTGCCGACTCCTGGTGGCGATCGGGGTGGAAACGCTCGGGTGATCCGTCGAGGGCGGCCGGGCTCTCGGCGATTGGATCGCCGAGGGCTGGCTTGCTGGACGGATCGGCGGAGGGCTCGGACGGGGCGACGCGAGGTCGCGGTCCGACCCGGTTGCCGGGAAGGATGTCCTACCCGGTTCACGGCCCGGCGGGCAAGCCGCCAGGGCCGAAAGGCTGAGCCGGTCGGAACGTCCGGAAGGAGTTCGGTCTCGGGCTCGTCGGTGTCATCACTGGAGGTCAAGGTCGGCTGAGGAAAATCGTCGCTAATCGGGCCGGCGTCGTCGAAGTCCGTCTCGTCAACGGTGGTCTCGGTCGGATCGGCCGTTTCAGCGGGTTCTTCCTCAACTTCTTCCTGGACCTCGGGCGTGGCATCGGGAACGGCGGGCGAACCGAGCGGTTCGAAGGCTTCGGACAGGGGCGACGGATCAGCCTCATCCTCCACGATCCGGGCCACGGGTTCAGCCTCGGCCTGGTCGTCGAGCGGTTCGGTCTCGGGTTCGAGCCAGGACTGGCCGGTTTCCTCGATCAACTCTTCCGCCTGCGGCGTGTTGCCGTCGACGGCGGCTGGTTGCTCGAAGTCCTCGGCTGGTCCGGCGGTCTCCTCGACGTGGCTCGCGGTTGACGACCCCGATTCGACGGCCTCCGACGGTTCTCCCAGGGAGCGTTCGTCGGGCTCAACGCGATCGATCGGAACTGGCGGCGATTCGGCGGCGACCTCGACCGGAACCCCAGGCGAGCCGTGGGGTCCGGCGGGAGTCGTCGACTCGGAGACTTCGACGCGGATAAACTTGCCGGGCGCGACCTGGACCCAGGTCGCCTCCAGCGGTTCGATCGCCGGCTGTTTGGCCTTCTTCGCCCGTCCTCGACTGCGCCGGGCCTTCAACGGGCTCGACGACGGGCCAGGCTCCGACCCGCCCTCGCTGGGACCAGCCGAGGCTGGACCGTCGCGAAG
>JAJYCH010000090.1 GCA_021778575.1 Planctomycetota bacterium | reverse complement strand
CCCTTGCCCAACGCCGGCAAGGGGATTCGCCGCTGGGATATTCTGGTCCAGTCGGTCCCCGAGCTGTTCCTGCCCGGTCTCAAGTATTCCGAGTCGTTTCTCGGCCAGGCCCTGGACGAGTTGAGCCATGTCGAGAACCTCCCGCAACGACTGCCGATCGTCCTGGCCGCCGGCCTGATCGCCGGTTCGGCCATCGCGACCGGTTTCGTGACGCTTCGAGGTCTTCGGCTGTTCGCACGCTTGACCACCTCCGAACGGATCGCCCTGGGCTACGGGTTGGGGACGACGCTCCTCGGCCTGGCGACGTTGATCGTGGGCCGGATGGGTTGGATTGCCCCGTGGCCGGTCCGGATCGGCCTGGTCTTGCCGATCCTGATCGAGCTGAGCTGGCGGATTGCCGACCGAAAACGCGCTTCCGCGACTCCGCCAACAGGCTCGCCGCCGTTCTTCCGGAGGATCGGGCCGCTGGTCGGTCTGGGGCTGGTGGTCGGGCCGTTCCTGGTGATCATGGCGCTGGGCGCGATGCTGCCGACGATCGATTTCGACGCGATCGAGTACCACCTTCAAGGTCCGAAGGAGTATTTTCAGGCCGGGCGGATCACGTTTTTGCCCCACAACGTTTATACGAGCATGCCGTTCAGCATCGAGATGCTCCACCTTCTGGGAATGGAGGTCGTGAACGACTGGTGGCTCGGAGCGCTGGTGGGGCAGTTGCTGATTGCCGGGTTCGCGCCGGCGGCGGCGGTCCTGATCGCCCGGACCGCCCGTCGATTGGGTTCGCCGAGAGCGGGTTGGGTCGCGGCGGTCGTTTATCTGACAACGCCCTGGATCTACCGGCTGGCCGTCTTGCCGTATGTCGAGGGACCGCTCTGCTACTTCCACGCGGCGTTGCTCTTTCTGGTCGGACTTGGGACTCGGGACTCAGGACTTGGGACTCGGGACTCGGGACTTGGGACTCGGGACTCGGGATTGAGTCCTCAGTCCGAAGTCCTCAGTCCTGAGTCCCGAGTCCTGAGTCCTGAGTCCTTAGTCCTCGGATTGATGGCCGGTGGAGCGATGGCGACGAAGTATCCGGGATTGATCTCGGCGGTCATTCCGTTCTCGGTTTGGGCAATCTGGGCGAGCTGGCGAGAGCGAAACGGCCGAATTGCCATTGGGTTCGTTTTGGGCGTGGGCCTGGTCATGGCCCCCTGGCTGGTCAAGAACGTGATCGATACCGGCAACCCGGTTTATCCGCTCGGCTACAAGGTTTTTGGCGCGAGCCACTGGAACGCCGACCGCGACGCCAAGTGGTCGGCCGCTCACGGACCGAAGCCGGTCGAGGTTGGCGCTTTTCTGCGGTCGGTCGTCGATGTCGCCGGTCGATCCGACTGGCAATCACCGCTGTTTCTGGCTCTGGCGCCGCTGGCGATCCTCCGAGCGGGATCGCGCCGGGCGGTCGGCTGGTTGACGGCTTATTCGGCCTATCTGTTCCTGACCTGGTGGCTGTTCACGCACCGGCTCGACCGGTTCTGGCTGCCGATTCTCCCTGGTCTGGCGATCCTGGCCGGCCTCGGTGCTGACTGGACCCGTTCGCGACTCTGGACGGTGGTCCTCGTCGGTTTGCTCGGTCTGGCGATCTGGATCAACGGTCTGTACTGCTCGACGGCTCTCGCCGGCCTGAACGAATGGACGGGCGACCTGAACTTGCTCCGGACCAGCGTCCCCCAGCGCCTCAATGCCCCGCTGGTGAAGCTCGATAGCGAACTCCCTCCAGGGGCCCGGCCGTTGCTCGTCGCCCAGGCCGCCGTCTTCCACCTGAACCGGCCGATTGTCTATAACACGGTCTTCAACGAAGAGAACATCGAGCTCCTGGCCCGTGGTCGAACGCCTGGCGAGCTGGGTGAGGAACTGCACCGACAAGGGATCACCCACGTTTACGTCGACTGGTCCGAGATCGCCCGCTATCGCTCGCCCGGTAATTACGGATTCACGCCGTTCGTCACGGCCGAATTCTTCGAGGAGTTGGTCAGGTCGGGAGTCCTCGACCGGCCGACCCGGATGGGACCGAGGCAAGAGCTTTACCTGGTTCGCGCCCGACCAAAACCTTGATCAGGCTGAACACGGATTTTCGAGGAGCCAACGACGCATGGAAGCTCGAACAATCGTGACCGGCGGAGCCGGATTCATCGGCAGTCATCTTGTTGACCAACTTGTCGGTCGAGGGGAGTCCGTCGTCGTGGTCGAGCGGCCAGGAGCGGCGGTTGACCATCTTCCGGCCGGGGTCGAGGTTGTCCGGGCCGACATTCGCGATCGTCAGGCGACTCGCCGGGCGGTCTCCGGGGCGAATTTTGTCTATCACCTCGCGGCGAACCCGAACCTCTGGGCGCGCGATCGGCGCGATTTCGACGCGGTCAACCATCGGGGGACGGTTCACGTCCTCGAAGCGGCCCTTGAAGGAGGAGCCGAGCGGGTTGTTCATGTCAGCACGGAAAGCATTCTCACCCGGGCCCGATCGGCGGGGCCGATCGACGAGAACGTTAAGATCGCCCTCTCGGACGCGGTCGGCCCATATTGCCGCTCGAAACTTCGGGCCGAGAACTTCGCGATGGAACTGGCCCGGGCGGGTCAACCGGTCTTGATCGCCAACCCGACGATGCCCGTGGGGCCGGGCGATCGCGGAGTCTCGCCGCCCACCCGGCTGATCCGCGACTTTTGTAACGGTGGCCTCCCTGCTCGGATGGATTGCACGCTCAACCTCATCGATGTGCGCGACGTGGCTCGGGGACTGATCCAGGCGATGGATCGCGGCCAACCGGGCCGGCGTTACCTACTGGGAGGGGAGAACTTGACGCTGGTGGCGCTCCTGGGCCACCTGTCCCGTTTGACCGGTGTCACTGTTCCGCGCTGGAGCGTCCCTTATCCGGTCGGCCTGGCGGTCGCGGTCCTCAGCGAGGTCTGGGCCGACGCAATCAGCGGTCGGCCACCGAAGGCGACCGTCACGGGCGTCCGGCTCACCCGTAGAAGGATGGAGTTCGATGCCCGGGCCAGCCTCGAAGCACTGAACTTATCCCCGCGTCCGATCACCGAGTCACTCATCGATGCCGTGGCCTGGCTCCGCGCGATTCAGGCCATCGGCCCCGACCGGCGACCGGCTCCACGCGCTCCCGCAACGGCCGCATCCAAGGGTGTGACCTAGGTGCCAAACGCGATGAGCCTCGCCTCGTCGCGACCAGATACTTGACAGATTTCTTGAATCACGTCGTTTTTTCTTGTGCCCGCATGTTACGATTGGCTAACGATTCGGGCGATTCGCCACTCAAATCTCTGTCGGATTCTCGGCCTGTCGGACAACATTTCGTTGGTTGTAGCCACTCAGCGAAAAAATTGACCGACCTTTACTGGCACGAGACTCGCGTATCGTATATTAGTTGATTGCGACAACCCCATGCGGATCTGTCCGAGCATCGGGTTGCCAGCGTACCCTGGGTACAGGATTCGCCCTCATGCCCGCACGTCTGGTTGCCCTGGATGACGCTACCGATATCCCGCTCGTTCGGGCCATGATGGTGGTCGGGCGACACCCGCTCTGTGACGTCCGTCTCGATTCGCTCCGGATTTCACGCCATCATTGCTGCATGACGCAAGACAAGGATGAGCTGATTGTTCGTGATCTGGGAAGCACCAACGGAATCAGGATCAACGGCGAGCGGGTCGACCGCGGTCGGCTGAGGTCTGGCGATGAGCTTTCCATCGCGCATATTCGCTACCGACTTGAGGGCGAAGTTGCTCAAGAGCAGACGATTTCCGACCCTCACGGTTCGTCATTTCACGAATCGACGCCCCGGGTGAACGGTCCGGCCGTTCTACCGGATCTGGCCTTGATGGACAAACCGCTGGCCGACGTCGTTCGCGGCGCTCTTGGGGTGTTGCCCGAAAAGTATCGAATCCAGGTGATTGTCCAGCCGATGAAGAACGACGCCGACTCGGATTCCGCGTTGAACGGTGACCATTCTTGACAATCATCTGGGCCTGAACCGGCCTTCCGGAACCTCCATGTCGGCTCAACTCGTTCCCATCAATTCCAGTGCGGCTCCCACGGTTCCGATCGTCCGTCCGGTCCTGTTGATCGGTCGTCATCTCGAATGTGATATCCGGATCGATTCGCCCAACGTTTCACGACGCCATTGTTGCGTGGCGATGGCGTATGATCGTTATGTGATTCGCGACCTCGGAAGTCTGAATGGGGTTCGCGTCAATGGAGTTGTGATCGACGAGGCTCGGCTGAACCTCGGTGACGAGATCGCGATTGGCCCGTTTATCTATCGTCTGGAAAGCCTGACTCCGCCGTCGAAGCCCGGTCCCGCGAAACCGGTGGCATCTCGCTCCGGAAACTCGAAGCCGGACTCGGTGATTGAACTCGATGACGACCTGATTCCGCTCGACTGAACCGGAATCGGCACAGCTCTTGCAAATCAAGTTTTCAGTGCGAGGAGACCGTCGATCCGTTTCCGTCCCGGAACGATCAGACGTCTCCTCCGGTCCTGAGTTTCGTTATTTTCCGCTCGATGACACCTGGCTCCTTGCCTGACCTGGGAGCTGCGGTGATCGGCACGCGAGGGAGTTCACAACCATGCTTCGAGGCATCCGACTCGCTCTCGTCGGCATCGCCCTGGTGGCGTTCGCCGGTCCAGAAGCTCGATCGCAGTATTACTACCCGAATGGCTATGGCTATGGCGGCTATGGGTTTGGCGGCTGGGGCGCAACCCCGCAAGGAAGCTTCCTCCGAGGCATGGGAGCCTATGCGCAGGGGGCCGGAGTTTATAACTACGACACCGCCGTCGCCACCTCGATCGACACTGATACCGCGATCCGCTTCAATCAATATCTCTGGAATTCCGAACTCGAAGCCCGACGGCGGTGGGCCGCCTTGCACTCGAAGCGCCTCAACCTGAGCAGGGACGAATACAAGGCCCGCCAGAAGCAGATTCGTGAGAACCCGAGCGCGGGGGATATCACGTCGGGCGACGCCTTGAACGCCATTCTCAACCAGTTTGGCGACCCCAAGGTTCTTCACGATTCGTCGTCGCTCCGGATGGCTAACGCCGAGATTCCGGCCAGTGCCATCCGCGAGATTCCGTTCATTGACGAGACCGACGCGATTACCATCTCGCTCGACCAGTTGACCGACGCCAAGAGCTGGCCCGTCCCGCTCCAGGCCGACGCCTTCAAGCCCGAGCGTGAAGCCTACCAGCAGGCCGTCGATGACGCGCTCGCCGAAGACAAGGACGGTGGCTCGCTCAAGCCCGAGACCATCGCGCGGGTCCGGAATGCCGTGGGCGCTCTGTTTCAGAAGGTCGAGGCGACCATCCCCAAAACCGTTCAGCCCGACCATCTTCAGGCCATGAATTACCTGAAAGGTCTGGCTGGTATGTCGCGGATGCTCGAAAAACCCAACGTCGAGGCGGTCATCGCCGAGCTGGAGAAGATCGACAAGACCACCGTCGGTCACCTTCTGGCCTTCATGCACTCGTACAACCTCCGGTTCGGAACGGCGACGACTCCGAAACAGAAGGCTGTTTATCAAGAACTCTATCCGATCCTCCTCGGCCAGCGCGACAAGCTGATCGGTAAGGTGGGCGACGAGCCGGAGCCGGCGGCTCCTCGACCGGTCGACAATCCAACGGCTGTTTTTTATGGCTTCGATCCGCTCCACTTGAACCCGAAACCGGCGACGGCGAAGCCTTGAGTCGGATCTAAACGTCTTTATCGCAGAACCACCAAGGCCGCTCCGAACCGCGAGCGGCCTTGGCGCGCGCCGGCAGGAACGTTGACATTGTCGCGAAGGTGGTCCTATAATCTGGACTTCATCCAGGATGACCCAGGTTCGCGACGACACCGGACCGGTCGGCCGCCGCGATTCGCGGCCCCTGGACCGCTGGTTGTCGGTTGAGACTTTCAGTCAGGAGATGGTAAGCATGGCGGTTCGAGTTGGTATCAACGGGTTCGGGCGTATCGGTCGACTGGTTTTCCGGGCCATGGCCGCGGCTCCCGAAAAATACGAGGTCGTGGCGATCAACGACCTTTCGGACGCCAAGCACCTTGCCTTGCTCCTGAAGTACGACAGCGTTCATGGCCGGTTCAACGGCACGGTCGAGGTCGCCGACGGCGGCCTGGTCGTCAACGGCAAGCACATCAAGATCACCACGGAGCGCGACCCGGCCAACCTGCCGTGGAAGGCGCTGAAGTGCCAGGTCGCTCTCGAATCGACCGGCTTCTTCACGAACAAGGATTCGCTCCAGAAGCACATCGACGCCGGCGCCGAGCGTGTGATTCTCTCGGCTCCCGCAAAGGATAAGCTGGACGCCACCGTGGTCATGGGCGTGAACGACCACACCATCAAGCCGACCGACCGGATTCTCTCCAACGCCTCGTGCACGACGAATTGCCTGGCGCCGATGGCCAAGGTTTTGCATGAGTCGTTCGGGATCGTCAAGGGGCTGATGACGACGATCCACGCCTACACCAACGACCAGCGGGTGGCCGACCAGGTCCACACCGATCCGTACCGGGCCCGGGCCGCGGCGATCAACATCATTCCGTCGGCGACCGGAGCCGCCAAGGCCGTCGGCGAGGTGCTTCCCGACCTCAACGGCAAGCTGACCGGTTACGCCCTTCGGGTTCCCGTTCCCGACGGATCGGTGACCGACCTGACCTCGATTCTCGCCCGAGACGTGACCGCCGCCGAGGTCAACGCCGCGATCAAGGCCGCCGCCGAAGGACCGCTGAAGGGGATCATCGAATATTCAACCGAACCCCTGGTCTCCAGCGATATCATCGGCAACCCGCACTCGTGCATCTTCATGAGCGACCAGACCATCGTGATCGGCGGCAACATGGTCAAGACCGTGGGCTGGTACGACAACGAGTGGGGTTACTCGAACCGGACCGCTCAGTTGATCTCGCTGGTCGCCGGCCTGGGTTGAACCCGCGGCAAGAGGATGGTTGGCCAGGCCCGCCCCGCGCTGATTTGCTTCGTGCTGTCGCGGGGGTGGGCTTCGCCCGTGATCCGGAACCCATTCTCTCCTCCGAGGTGCTCTCTTGCCCAAGCAGACGATTCGCGACCTGGATTTGAAGGGGCGGAAAATTCTGGTCCGGGTCGACTTCAACGTCCCGCAGACCAAGGACGGCGCGATCTCGGACGACCGGCGTATCCGGGCGGCCTTGCCCACCTTGACGTACGCACTCGACCACGGTGCCTCGCTGATTCTGGTCAGCCATCTCGGTCGTCCCTCCGGCGATCCGACCACCGACGCCCCTTTTCGGCTCGACACGGTGGCCGCTCGGCTGGCTGAGTTGCTCGGCAAGCCGGTCAAGAAGGCGAACGACACGGTTGGCCAGGAAGCGATCGCGATTGCCTACGGCCTCCAGCCCGGCGAGATCCTGGTTGTCGAGAACGTCCGGTTCAACAAGGGTGAGAAGAAGGGCGACCCCGCCTTCGCGGCCCAGCTCGCCGGTCTCGCCGACGCTTACGTCAACGACGCCTTCGGCACCTGCCACCGCGACGAGGCGTCGATGGTCGCCGTTCCCGAACAGTTCGCTCCGAAAGACCGCGCCATCGGTTTCCTGGTCGAGAAGGAACTGCAGATCCTGGATACCTTGCTGAAGCATCCCAAGCACCCGATGGTCGCGGTGATGGGGGGCTCGAAGGTGTCGGATAAGATCGGCGTGATCGAGAACCTTCTGCCCAAGATCGACAACTTGCTCGTCGGCGGGGCCATGACTTATACGTTCCTCAAAGCGCAAGGTCACTCGACCGGCAAGAGCCGGGTCGAGGCCGACAAGCTTGACGAGGCCCGGAAATTGCTTGAGCTGGCTGGGGCCAAGCTGATCTTGCCGGTCGATCATTTGATGGCCGAGTCGCTCGACCCGACCTGTCGGACCTGGATCGTCGAAGGGTCGGATCTGCCTGACGATGGCATCGGGATCGACATCGGCCCGAAGACCGTTGAACTCTACGGCAACCTGATCAAAGCGGCCGGCACAGTGGTCTGGAACGGCCCGATGGGCAAGTTCGAGGACGAGCCGTTTCGCCAGGGGACCATCGGAGTCGCCCAGGCAATGGCTGAGTCGTCCGGAGTCACCTGCGTCGGCGGCGGCGAGACGGCCGAGGCCGTCGAGCAGTTTGGTTACGCCGACAAGGTCAGCCACGTCTCGACCGGCGGTGGGGCCTTCCTGGAATGCCTCGAAGGGAAATCATTCAACTCTCTGCGCGTGATTCCCGATCTCTGAAGAAACGGATCGCCCCGTTGGTTCGGGGCGAAGGCCGGGTCCTCGCCTGAGTCCTCGCAACCCGAAAGCGAATCGCCGGATGGGGGACGAACTTCGATCTCAATCAGGGCGGCCAGCCCGGCTCAAGGCCTGGGATGACGCCGCCGCGCCATTTGTCACTCCCTCTCTGCTTAATTGCGACTTCTCGCGAGTTGGCGAGGAGCTTGACGCACTGAAGCGTGATGGGGTGGTGGCGGTCCATCTCGACGTGATGGACGGTCATTTCGTGCCCAATCTGTCGTACGGCGCGCCCGTAATCGCGGACTGGCGGAAACGGACCGACTTCACGTTTGACACCCATCTGATGATCAGCGATCCCGGCCGTTACCTGGACGACTTCGTCAAGGCCGGCTGCGACCTGATCATCATCCAGATCGAGGCAGTTCCCGAACCGACCGACCTGATCGCCCGGATCCAGGCTGCCGGTTGTCGGGCCTCGCTGGCGCTGAACCCGCCGACTCCGTTGTCGGCCATCGAGCCGTACCTCGACCAGCTCGACGCCGTCCTGGTGATGAGCGTGATGCCGGGATTTGGCGGACAGAAGTTTGACGCCTCGGTGCTCGATAAGGTTCGCGTCCTCCGCGCGAGCCATCCCGATCTCTGGATCTCGATTGATGGTGGGATCAAGCCCGACACGGCGGAACTGGCCGTGGCGGCGGGAGTCTCGCAAATGGTGGTCGGCTCGGGCGTTTTTCGCCCTGATGGCAATTACGCGGCGGCCCTGGCCGAGTTGGCCGAGGGGATCCACCGCGGTCTCGAGCGAGGCAAGGGCTCGGCGTCATCCGCCGGGTCATCGTCAGTCCAATGACCACGGTCGTTCTGATCCGGCCCGGCGCCACGGTTTACGACGAGCAAAACCGCGTCCAGGGGGTCCTCGATATCCCGCTGAGCGATCGCGGTTGGGCCGAAGTCGCCGAACTGGCTGCAAAGCTGACCGAGCCCCTCTGTGGGCTTGAACTGGCCGCGCTTTATTGCGGCCCCAGCGAGAACGCTCTGCGAACCGCCGAAGCCATTGGCAAGACGCTCGGCCTCCGCCCCCGGCGTGTGGATGAGCTCCGCAATCTCGATCAAGGGCTCTGGCAGGGCTTGCAGGTCGAGGAGATCAAACGCCGCCATCTTCGGGTCTTCCGGCAATGGATCGAGGACCCCTGCACCGTCAGTCCCCCCCACGGCGAACCCGTCGAAGGGGCGATGGATCGAATCAAGTCTGCTCTGAAACCATTGATCAAGCGTCATAAGGACGAGGCGATCGGGCTGGTGGCCTGTGAACCGATCGCGCAGTTCATTGCCTGTTATCTCCGTCAAGATCCGCGGGTCCAGCTTGCCGACCACGTTCCGACCGGCTGCTTCGAGAAGATCACGGTCGGTCCCGAGTGGGGCCGGAATGGCGAGAGCGGCTGACTGACCTGGTGATTTTTCCTCTTAACCTGTCAAGAATGGGCTGGAAGCCGATGCCGAAAGCTGCCGAAGGAGCCGTTCCGACCATGGCCGGTAATCGTGGAGGGGGGAAGGTTCCCGAGGGCGTGTTCATGAAGTGCGATGGCTGCAAGGCCACGCTCTTTCGCAAACAGGTGATCGAGAACCTCAACGTCTGCCCGGAATGTGACCACCACTTTTCCCTCTCGGCCTATGAGCGAGCCGCCCAGGTTCTCGACGCCGATACCTTCGAGGAATGGTACTCGGACCTCAGACCGGGCGACCCGCTCGGTTTCAACGACCGCCGGCCCTATCCCGAGCGCGTCAAGGCCGAGCAAAACCGGACCGGCTTGACCGAGGCGGCCATCGTCGGCCAGGGGTTCATCAAGGGGCTCCGGATCGTCTTCTGCGCCACCGATAGCGGATTCATCATGGGGTCGATGGGCTCGGTGGTTGGCGAGAAACTGACCCGAGCGATCGAGGAAGCGACCCGTCAGAAACTTCCGCTGGTGATTATCTCGGGCTCGGGCGGCGGAGCCCGGATGCATGAGGGGATCTTCTCGCTGATGCAGATGGCCAAGGTTTCTGCGGCGCTCGCTCGCCACGCCGAGGCCGGCGGTCTTTACATCAGCGTGCTCACTCACCCGACGATGGGCGGCGTCGCCGCCAGTTTCGCCTCGCTCGGCGATATCATCCTCGCCGAACCCAAGGCGCTGATCGGCTTCGCCGGCCCGAAAGTCA
>JAJYCH010000089.1 GCA_021778575.1 Planctomycetota bacterium | reverse complement strand
GTGGTGTGGGCCATGTGCCACTTGACCGGGCTGGCGTCGGGCATCGACTGGACGACGAAATCCTCGGGCTCAAGCGGTTCGGCCAGGGTTTCGGTCTGGCGGCGGACCATCCGGTACGCCTCCAGGCGGTCGGAACATTCCGTACCCCGGTAGGCGCCTTGGGGGGAGATGATGAGGCTCAAGGTGTCTGGTCCTGGAGTGGCGAGGGCGGTCGCCTTCGTGCGAGGTTCTCAAATCCGCCAGGTCTGGGCGCCATCGAGCCGGCCCAACTCGATCGTCGGTCGATTTTCGCCGAGGACCAGTCGTAAGGTTAGCGGGAGGACCGCGCTGGTCAAGGTCTCGGGCGATTCCGGCGTCGAGATCCCCATCAGTTCGAGCTTGCCGTTAATCAGGCGATATAGTTCGAGCGCCCAGGGATCGCGGTCGAGGATCAGGAGTTCGCGAGTGTTGACCCTGGCATAGAAGTCGAGCTTCTGGCGTGCCAGGTCGTTGTCGCTGAGGATCTCGACGGCAAAGTCGGGACCGCCGCAGACGAAAGCCTTGCGGAAGGTAGCTGGGTTGCCCGGAAGATAGACCGCGACGTCGGGCTCTCGATAATTCGATTTCCAATCATCGATCCGATCGCTGACGTTCAGGCCCGGGAAGACTTTCCCGCCACCCAAAATGTCGACGATGGAAATCAAAGCAGCCGTCAGCCGGCCGATGAAATCTTGATGTTCGACATTCGCCATCGGTGACATGATATAAACCCCCTCCCAGACCTCGTCGCGTGGCGCCGAGGGGGACTTCTCCCGCCTCGCCTTGAATTTCCGGGCGAGGACGGGATTGTTCAGGAGGAAGCCGGTCACGAGATGATCGGGGACGGTCAGGAGGTCGTCTTCGTCGACCTCAACGTCCGGCGACCTTGGCTCGTGGGGCGGAGTGGATCGCTCGGCTGTCGACATCGAGGGCGGCCTCCCGGACGGCTTCGGAGAGGGTCGGGTGCGAGTGGCAGATCCGGGCGATATCCTCGGCGCTGCCGGCGAATTCCATGGTCGTCACGGCCTCGGCGATCAGGTCCGACGCCCTGGGGCCGAAGATGTGGACGCCCAGGACCCGGTCGGTCTTCGCGTCGGCGAGGATCTTGACCAGTCCTTCCACCTCGTCCATCGCCTTGGCCCGACCGTTGGCGATGAACGGGAACTTGCCGACCTTGTAGTCGATTCCCTTCGCCTTGGCCTGCTCCTCGGTGATTCCCACGCTGGCCATCTCGGGCCAGGTATAGATCACGCTCGGGATCGTCTCGTAATTGACGTGCCCCGCCTTGCCTGCGAGGATCTCGGCGCAGGCCATCCCCTCGTCCTCGGCCTTGTGGGCGAGCATTGGTCCGTCGATCAGGTCGCCGATCGCCGAGATCGTCGGCACGCTGGTCTTGAAGTGGGCATCGGTCGCGACCTTGCCGGTCTTGGGGTCAACCTTCACCCCGACGGCTTCCAGCCCCAGCCCTTCGGTAAACGGCCGGCGGCCGACCGAGACCAGGACCTTGGCGACGTCGTAAGTCAGCGTCTGGCCGTCCTTGGTCTCGGCGGTGACAAGCGCCCGGCCGTTGGCGACCTTCGCTCCGGTCACCTTGGTTTCCATCTGAAATTCAAGCCCTTGCTTGGTCAGGCTCTTGAACAGCAAGGCCCCCATCTCGGTGTCGGCCAGCGGCGTGATCCTGGGCAAGAATTCGACGACCGTGACCTTCGCCCCCAGCCGCTTCCAGACCGAGCCGAGTTCGAGCCCGATGTAGCCGCCGCCCACGACCAGGAGATGGTCGGGAACGGTCTCGAACGCCAGAGCCTCGGTCGAACCGACGACCGTCTGACCGTCGAACGGGAGGAACGGCAGGTTGATCGGCAGGCTGCCGGTGGCCAGCAGGATGTTCGTGGCGTCGAGCGTGGTTTCGGCCCCGTCGTTGTCCTTGACGATCACCGAGGTCGGCGAGGCGACCCGGGCGGTTCCGAACAGGGTGGTGATATTGTTCTTGCGGAACAGGAACTTGACGCCGTCGGTCAGCTCCTTGACCACGGTGTCCTTGCGGCCGTGCATCGCCTTGAGGTCGATCTCGACGGAGCCGAGCTTGATCCCATGCTTGGCGAATTTGTGGGTGGCCAGGCTGTAAAGCTCGCTCGAATCGAGCAGGGCCTTGCTCGGGATGCAGCCGATGTTCAGGCAAACGCCGCCCAGTGTCGCGCGTTTCTCAACGCAAGCCACCTTCATCCCGAGTTGAGCGGCGCGAATGGCTGCCACATAACCGCCGGGGCCGGCGCCGATCACCACCAGGTCGTAACGCTCCGACACCGCAGGCTCCTTCGCTTTCGATGGTAGTTCCGCGCAGAACGCGGCGACCGCGAGTCTTCAAGGCCGGACCTCGGCCGAATCGCGGTCGCCGCTCCTTCTCATGATTATGGACCGTCAGACCTCGAGCATCAACCGCTCGGGGCTCTCGATGCATTCCTTGATCTTCACCAGGAAGCTGACGGCCTCGCGCCCGTCAACGATCCGGTGGTCGTAGGAGAGGGCCAGGTACATCATCGGCCGGATCACGACCTGGTCGTCGACGGCGATCGGTCGCTTCTGGATCGCGTGCATCCCGAGGATACCGCTCTGGGGCGGATTCAGGATCGGCGTCGAGAGCAGCGAGCCGAAGACACCGCCGTTGGTGATCGTGAACGTGCCCCCCTGGAGGTCGGAGACCGAGATCGTTCCTTCGCGAGCCTTGCCGGCGAAGGCGACGACCGCTTTTTCGAGCCCGGCGAAGCTGAGCTTGTCGGCGTCACGAATGACCGGGACCATCAAGCCCCGCTCGGTGCTGACGGCCACGCCGATATCGTAAACCAGATTCGTGACGATCTCGTTCCCCTCGATCCGGCCGTTGACGTTGGGGAACGCCTTGAGCGCCTCGATCGTGGCCTTGATGAAGAACGACGAAAAGCCCAGGGCCACGCCATGCTTGGCCTTGAACGAGTCCTTGTACTTCGCCCGAAGCTCGATCACCTTCGACATGTCGGCTTCGTTGAAGGTCGTCAGGATCGCCGCGGTATGCTGGGCTTCGACCAGCCGCTGGGCGATCTTCTGGCGAAGACCGCTCATCCGTTTTCGCGACTCGCGCGGCGTCGAACTGGTCGGGATTGTTGGCGTGCCGAGAACCGGGGCCGGTTGCGGTGCGGAGGCCGGCTTCGGTGCCGGAGCCTCGGCGTGGGCGAGGACGTCCCCTTTGGTCAGTCGACCATCTCGGCCCGTCCCGGCGATCCCGATCGGATCAATGTTGGTCTCGGTGACGATTCGCCGGACCGACGGGGCCAGCGCCATCGTCGCCACGCCGCCATTGGCGGATTCGGCCGAGGCCGATGCGGTCGAGGACGACTGGGCCACCGGAGCCGGTTCGGCCGGTTTGGCCGCGGCCCTGGGTGCTTCGGGAGCCTTGGCGGCGGCTGATCCGTCGGGGTCGATCGACCCGATGATCGACTCGACCTGGACGGTTTCCCCTTCGGGTACCTGGATCTTCAGGATTCCCGCGCTCGGCGCGATGAAGACCTGGCTGGCCTTGTCGGTTTCCAGCTCGTAGAGCGGTTCACCCGCCTTCACGAAGGCTCCGTCGGGCTTCAGCCAGACCGCGAGGATTCCTTCGGAAATCGATTCACTGACCATGGGAACTTTGATCGGCACGACGGCCATCGGGTCATTCCTTGCTCGTGAGGGCGACGGCCGACCGCGCGGCCGGTTTTGCCGAGACCAGATGCGGGATGGCGGCCCCGATGGCGGCCTCCACCAGTTCTTCTTGCTCGCGGTCGTGAACCGTGTGCGAACCCGTTGCCGGGCTGGCGCTGGCGTCGCGACCGACATACTGGAAATCTTGCCCGGTCAATTCCCGGAGCCGAGGAGCCGTGAAGGTCCAGCCCCCCATGTTTTGCGACTCTTCCTGGCACCAGACCCATTCGCGGGCCGACCGGTAGCGTCCCAGCGCCGCCTTCAAGGCATCGGCCGGCCAGGGATAGAACTGTTCGAGCCGGAGAATGGCGATCTCGCGGGTCTTGTTCGACTTCTCGCGCTGGTTGACCAGGTCGTAATAGACCTTGCCCGAGCAGAGCACGACCCGCTTGACGCGATCCGGAGCGACCGAGTCGTCGATCACTTCCTGGAATCGGCCCGTCACGAAATCGTTCAGTGAGGACACCGCCTGCTTTCTGCGGAGCAGTTGTTTCGGCGTCATCACCACCAGGGGCTTGCGGAAGTCGCGCTTCACCTGGCGGCGGAGCAGGTGGAAATACTGGGCCGGCGTCGTTGCGTTGACGACCTGAATATTGTCCTCGGCGCAGAGCGAGAGGAACCGTTCGAGCCGGGCGCTGGAGTGCTCGGGTCCTTGCCCTTCGTAGCCGTGAGGCAGGAGCATGACCAGACCGCTGGCCCGGCCCCACTTCGATTCGGCCGACGAGATGAACTGGTCGATGATGACCTGGGCCCCGTTGGCGAAGTCGCCGAACTGCGCTTCCCAGAGGATCAACATGTTGGGTTCGTCGAGCGAGTACCCGTAGTCGAACCCGAGCACGGCGGCCTCGGACAGCAAGCTGTCGTAGACGCAGATCTCGGTTCCCTTGTCGGAGACGGTGTTCAGCGGGACATAGGTTTCGGCCGTGTTGCCGTCGACCAGGACCGCGTGGCGATGGCTGAATGTCCCGCGACGGCTATCCTGACCGCTGAGCCGGACCGGAATCCCTTCGGCCAGCAGCGAGCCGAAGGCGAGCGTCTCGCCAAAGCCCCAGTCGAGCCCTTCGCCGGTCTCGATCGTCTTCAAGCGGGCGTCGAGCTGCCGCTTGATCTTGGGATTGACCAGGAAACTCTCGGGAATGACCGAGGTCTTGACCGTGATCGCCTTCAGGGTCTCGATCGGCACGCCGGTCTCGGTCGGAGCGAACGAGTAACCCGGCTTGAAACCTTTCCACGGTCCGCCAAAGCCCGGCGTGGCCGGAATCTTGGCGGCGTGGTCGTGCACTTCCTCGTAGACCGCCTGAAGCTTGTCGCTGAAGGTCTCGGCGATCGTGTCGGCTTCTTCGCGGGAGAGCTCTCCCGAGGTGATGAGTTGCTCGGTGTAGAGTTCCCGGATCGTCAACCGCTTCTGGATCGCGGAGTACATGATCGGCTGGGTGAAGGCCGGCTCGTCGTTCTCGTTGTGGCCGTGCTTGCGGTAGCAGACCAGATCGATCACAACGTCCTGGCCGAAGGTCTCGCGGAAGTCGAGCGCCAGTTCGGCCACGTACACGACGGCCTCGGGGTCTTCGCCGTTGACGTGGAAGATCGGCACTTCGATCATCTTGGCGACGTCGGTGCAGTAGCGGGTCGACCGGCTATCGACCGGCGAGGTCGTGAAACCGATCTGGTTGTTCACGACGATATGGACCGTTCCGCCGGTCCGATACCCCTTCAACTGCGAGAGGTTGAGCGTCTCGGCGACGAGCCCCTGGCCGGCGAAGGCGGCGTCGCCGTGGATCAGGACCGGCACCCCCAGCCTTCGGTCGCTGTTCTGGAACCGCCGTTGCTTGGCTCGCATCCGCCCTTCGACCACCGGGTTGACCGCTTCGAGGTGGCTCGGATTCGGGGTCAGCGAGAGATGGATCGAATGGTTGTCGACGGTCACGTGGTCGGCGGAGAAGCCGAGGTGGTACTTCACGTCGCCATCGCCGGCATAGGTCTCGGGCTGGTTATCCTCGAACTCGCCGAAGATCATCCCGTAGGGCTTATCGAGCGTGTTCGCCAGGACGTTCAGACGTCCCCGGTGCGGCATCCCCAGAACGATTTCCTTGACCCCATGTCGCGCCGATTGTTCGATCAAGGCGTCGAGCAGCGGAATCAGGGTCTCGCCCCCTTCGAGGCTGAACCGTTTGGCCCCGACATAATGAGTATGGAGGAACGTCTCGAACAGTTCGGCGGCGTTGAGCTTGAGGATGATCCGCCGTTTCTGGCGGATATTCAGATTGGGCCGATTTCTCCGCCCTTCCATCCGTTCGACCAGCCAGGCGCGAACCTGGGGGTTGCGGATGTGCATGAACTCGACGCCGATCGTCCGGCAATAGGTTTCCTTCAGCGCCGCGATCAGGTCACGCAAGGTGGCCTGGGGCGGATCGAACAGCTTGGTATGAAATGTTCGATCGAGATCGGCCTCGGTCAGCCCGAAGGCGGAGATATCGAGCAGGTTGCCCGGATCTCCGGGCGGGTTGAGCTTGAGCGGGTCGAGGTCGGCGAGATAGTGGCCGATCTCGCGATAAGCATCGATCAACCGGGTGACGGCGGCCTGCGCCGCACCCCCTTCGATCGAATAACCGGCCTGAGCTTCGCTGCTGATCGCGAGTTCATAGCCTTCGAAGAATGCCTGCCAGGTCGGGTCGACCGAAGTCGAGTCGCGACACCAGCGCTGATAATTCTCCTCGATCAGCTCGAGATTCCACCGGTTCGCGACCGTCGAGCGATTCATGGGAGCATGATCCCCACTGGGGCCTTTGCCGGAGGCATGGCCCACGCTGTTTGGGCGGGTCTCGCCGTGACTTGAGCGAAAGTTCGAGCCGAACACGGGTCTCGAACCTTGATTCCTTCCAGCATACCGGAAACCGGATTCGACCCAAACCCCGATCGAATCACCTTTTTACCAGTATAGGAAAACTGCCCACCCACGGAAGGAGGCGCCGAGATTTCGGCGCCACCGCCTTGTCGTGAAGGGACAACAGAACCTTACTCACAAGAATACGGTCAAAGTCGCTCGATCCATGCAATTCCTGAAAATTTTGTTTCCAGAAGGGTCCGAAATGTCGACTCGGGGATCTTGGCATCGATCACGGATTGCTCCGTCGGCAGCCAGGCGTCGTGGATGGCCGCGATCAACCGTGGCCCGGTCAGACCGAGATTGGTCACGAAATCGGAGTGCGGTCGATCACGCCGGTAGGCCGGACGGCGCGGCGGCATCTTCAGATAGCGATCGATCCGTTCCAGTGGAAAATGATTGAGCAAGCTGGCATGGATCAGCAAATGCCGCCGGAGCCGGCGCTGCGAGCTTCCGGAAAACTTTCGATCACCGAGAGTCAGGTCGGCCGAGCCAAGCAGTTCCGCCGAAATTCCGGCCCGGGCAATGGCATCGCGGACCCGTCCGAGAACGAACGACTGGGCCGATTCGATCCCGCGCAGCTCCGGAGCGGCGTCGATCGGCAAGATGACCGAGAAATTCAGTGCCCCCGGCCCGATCACGACCGTTCCGCCGCCGCTCGAACGCCGGGCGATCTCGATCCGGTCGGCCCGGCAGGCGTCGATCTCGACATTCTCCTTGATCCGGCACGAGGCCCCGAGAACGACCGCGAAGTGATCCAGTTCCCAGGTCCGGACGACGGCCGGGCCGCCCTGATCCTCGGCCTCGACCAGCAGAGCCTCGTCGAGAGCCACGTTGGCCGCCGCGGTGGGAAGAGTGATATCGAGCCGATGGATGACGGGCCAGGGCATGAGAACGGTCACCGGGAGCGTGGGTGGAGACTTGAATTCAGGTGACCGAAGCACGATCATCGTCCGACGGAAACCCGGTTACTCACTGAATCTGGAACCGCTCATGTCCCAAGCTTCCCCCGAGATCTATCAACACGACCAGTTTGTGGCTCGTCGGCAAGTCTTTCGCCTGTTCGGTGCCGGCTTCACTCTGATGTCCCCGGATGGTCGAATCCTGGCCGCCTCGGAACAGAAGGCGTTCAAGCTCAAGGAAGACATCCGGGTCAACGATGGACCGGGCGGGCCGGAGATTCTTCGGATCGCCGCCGACCGGATCATCGACTTCAGCGCTGCTTACAAGGTGATCGATACGCAGACCGACGAGCATATCGGGACGCTTCGACGCAAGGGCTGGTCGTCGCTGTTTCGCGATTCCTGGGAGATCCTCGACGCCGATGGCGTGGTCCGGGGGAAGGTCTCCGAAGATAGTCCCTGGAAAGCCGCTATCCGTCGGACGATCGAACTGGCGGCGTTGCTCCTCCCGCAGACCTTCCACATCGAGGTCGATGGGGTAATCGTCGGAACCATGAAGCAAAATTTCAACATCTTCGTGAACAAGTTCGAGGTCGACCTGACTCACGACACTGATGACTTGCTCCCTCGACCGCTCGCCATCGCCACGGTGATCCTCTTGCTGGCGATCGAGCGTCGCCAGGGTTGAGTGGACGGAGGCGTTCGGTCGATCCGACGGAACGAAGACGGGTTCGGCATTCCGAACCCGTCCGGTTCTCACGGAATCAGAGCCCGTCCCGCCAGTCGCTCGATCACTCGTCCTTCTTGAAGACGTCGTGGCAGGCGGTGCAGGTCTTGTAATAGGTGTTGTAGGCTTCCTTGGCTGCCTGCTGCTTGGTCCCGGCCTTGGCGACGAGCTTGGAGAGATCCTCGGCCGCCTTGATCATCTCGTCCATCGACTTCTGGTATTCGGCCAACGGCTTCTTGACATGTTCGGCCGGCTCTTTCAAATCCCGGGCTTCCTTGGCGAGCTTGACGATCTCGGTCACCGAGTCGGGGATCTTCGAGGCCCCTTTGGCATATTCCGAAGCGTTGCGGGTCGCTTTCTGGATCGGCTTGTTGGCGTTGTTGATCTTCTCCATGAGCTTGCCGGTGGGCGACTCGTCGTCGTCGGCGGCGAAGGAGAAGCCGGCCATCGTGACCAGTACGGCGGCCAGGCATGCGAATTTTCGCAACATCTTGCGTCGCTCCGAATCAAGTCTGTGGGAAGGAAGGTGGTCAGGGGCGGGACGAAACCGAACCGTGCCTCGCGAAATCCAGGATAAAGCCTGACTCCCGTGGGATCAAGCTTCTCGATGGATGA
The DNA here is from genome assembly GCA_021778575.1 of Planctomycetota bacterium. Lineage (GTDB taxonomy): Bacteria > Planctomycetota > Planctomycetia > Isosphaerales > Isosphaeraceae > Tundrisphaera. The sequence continues at coordinate 1,623 of JAJYCH010000089.1, read as the reverse complement.
TCGCCGACATTTACCAGGCCGATCAATTACCGTCAGTCGAACGATTCACGACGCGATCCCGGACCGAGAAGTTTCGCGATCGACCCTTGCTGGGGTACACTTTTCCCACGAGTTGCCGCCAACGCCCCGACCCACTTTCCAGCCCGAGTCAGCGAACGACCATGCCCGACGAGCCGATCGACTATAAATCCTCCGGCGTCGACCTCGACGCTTACGAAGAGACCATGGCGCTTTTGCCCAAGCTCCTCAAGCGGACGTACACGCCTCGGGTGATCGAATGGCCTGGCGGGTTCGCCGGTCTGTTCCGGCTCGACGCGAATATCGGGCTGTTCTCCAGGACTTATCGCGACCCGGTCCTCGTCGCCTCGACCGACGGCGTCGGTACGAAGTTGAAGCTCGCCTTCTCGACCGGTCGGCACGAGACCGTCGGGATCGACCTCGTTGCCATGTCGGTCAACGACTGCCTCTGCGCCGGGGCCGAACCGCTCCTGTTTCTCGATTACGTGGCGATGAGCCGCGACGACCCGAGCCTGACCGAGAAGGTCGTCAAGGGGATCTCCGACGGCTGCGTCGAGGCCGAATGCTCGCTTCTGGGGGGCGAGACGGCAATCTTGCCCGACTTCTACCATCCCGGGCAGTACGACCTGGCCGGCTTCTGCCTGGGCGTGGTCGAGCGCAAGCAGATCCTCGACGGCAAGGAAATCCGCCCCGGCGACAAGGTGATCGGACTGGCCAGCTCGGGCCTGCATTCGAACGGCTACAGCCTGGCCCGCAAGATCGCGTTCGAAGGAGCGGGGCTCCAGCCCGACTCGATCGTCCCCGAACTCGGCTGCACCGTCGCCGATGAGTTTTTGCGCCCGACCCGGATCTACGTCCGGGCCTTGAAGACGATCTACCGCCATTACCGGGTCAAGCGGATCATCCACGGGATCGCGCACATCACGGGGGGCGGACTGATCGACAACCCGCCCCGAATCCTGCCCGCCGGCTGCTCGATCCGGCTGTCGAGAAACTGGGAAGTCCCGAAGGTCTTCCCCTGGCTCCAGTCGGTTGGCAAGATCCCCGACGCCGAGATGTTCCGCGTCTTCAACATGGGGATCGGCATGACCCTGGTCGTCGCCGAGTATTACGCCGAGTCGATCACCCGCTATCTCAGGACCGAATGCAACCTCCCCGCCTGGGTGATCGGCGAGGTGGTCGAAGGGAACCAGACGGTCGAGTGGGCCGAACCGCTGGGGAGTTGAGCGAGAGCGTTACCGGTTCGCGACCCGTTCGCCGTTGCTCGAAGCAGGCTGGGTCGAGTTCGCCGCCTTGGCGGGAGGCGAAGTCGGCTCTCCTTTGGCCGTTCCTTGACTCCCTTTGAACTTTGACAGACCGTCTTTCATGAACCCGATGAATTGCTCGGCTGGGATCTTGCCGCCCCGCTTGCCAAGGAGGTTTCCGTCCGAGTCGACGATCACGTAGTTCGGGTTGGTTGCCTCGCTGGTCAGCTTCAGTTCGCGATCGAGGTTTTGCTCGGCCAGAGTCAGCCTGGCGTCTCTCGGGATCGACTGGATCGGCACGACATCCGTGTAAAGCTGGACCGTGACGAATCCACCCAGCGCCTCGGCGACCTCGGGTCGG
>JAJYCH010000088.1 GCA_021778575.1 Planctomycetota bacterium | reverse complement strand
CTTGCTCCACGGTCTTCGTCCGGAAACCGTTTGGCCAGGTCACTCAGGCTCGGAGCAAGCTCCGGTCGCCAGAGCGAGAGCAAGCTCTCGCACTCCAGATCAGAGCTTCGTCGGGAAATTCCAGGACAGAGCCGACCAGAGACCCCCCAGAAATTCCGGTGACACCCGGTGACCGGGCTCCCTCGACAATCCGGCTTCCGCCCCGGGGCATCTTTCTCTAAACTTGCCTCGGAGCAGGGAATTCCCGATCAAGGTCGAAGGATGGACACCCGTGAAGATCGCCGTCGTCGGAACCGGCTATGTGGGCCTGGTCACTGGAACCTGTCTGGCCGAGAGTGGCAACGACGTGATCTGCGTCGATAAGCTGGCGGCCAAGGTCGAGATGCTTCAGGCCGGCAAAATTCCGATCTATGAGCCGGGGCTGGCCGAACTGGTCCACCGCAACGCTCGCGATGGTCGGCTCAAGTTCACCACGAACCTCGCTGAGGGGATGGCCGAGGCCGAGCTGGTGTTCATCGCTGTCGGGACGCCGCAAGGCGATGACGGTGGGGCGAACCTGAACGGGATCTGGGCCGTCGGTCGCGAGATCGCCGAGAACCTGACCGGCCCCAAGACGATCGTGATCAAGAGCACCGTGCCGGTCGGCACCAATGCCGAGCTGGCCCGGCGGATGGCCGAGATCACCCAGGTGCCGTTCGACGTCGCCAGCAACCCCGAGTTCCTCAAGGAAGGGGCGGCGATCGACGACTTCAACAAGCCCGATCGCGTGGTCGTGGGGGCTCGTCGCGAGGAAGTCATCGAGCAGTTGCACGACCTCTACAAGCCATTTTTGCGGACCGAGCGGCCGTTCCTGGCGATGACGCCCGAGTCGGCCGAGATGACCAAGTATGTCGCCAATTGCATGCTCGCGACCAAGATCAGCTTCATCAACGAGATGGCCAACCTCTGCGAGTATTACCAGGCGGATATCAACGAGGTCCGCCGGGGGATCGGCCACGACCAGCGGATCGGCTTCAGCTTCCTGTTTCCGGGTGTCGGCTACGGCGGGTCGTGCTTCCCGAAGGACGTCCGGGCGGCCATCCACATGGCGCGGTCGGTTGGCGTGCCGTCGCTGCTGATGGATGCGGTGGATGAGGTCAACAACGCCCAGAAGGATATCCTGGCCCGGAAGATCCTGGGCCACTTCAACGGTCAGGCCGAGGGGAAAACCGTCGCGATCTGGGGGCTGGCCTTCAAACCCCGGACGGATGATATTCGCGAGGCCCCCGCGCTGGTCCTGATCGACCAGTTACTCGCCGCCGGAGTCGCGGTCCGGGTCCACGACCCCGAGGCGCTCGCCAACGTGAAGGAAATCTACGGCGACCGCGTGATCTATTGCGACCGTCCCTACGGCGCACTCGAACAGGCCGACGCCCTGGCGATCGTGACCGAGTGGAACGAGTTCCGGAACCCTGACTTCGAGGTGATGCTCCGGCTGCTGCGCCACCCCGTCATCTTCGATGGCCGGAACCTCTACGACCCCGCCCAGATGGCCGAGCAGGGGTTCGCGTACCACGGGATCGGTCGAGTCTCGGCGACCGGGCCGCACCAACTCAAGATGTAGGACGGTCTTCCCACGGCGGACCGTGGGAACGAGATTTCACGGGCTTCAGCGCTTCTTTTCGACCTTCTTGTTCCAGACGTCCGACGTTCCGGGCGGCGGCCCGGCCTTGGCGTCGGCGGCGGGTTCGGGAATGCCCGATCCGCCGCAGCCGAGACAGCCCGCCGTCAGGAACAGGCCGAGGAGAATGAGGGTCGCGGAGCGCATGAGTTCGATTCCCATCCGAGGTTTCGACGAGATTATCATGGTTTGCCTGGCTTCAGAAGGCGTCGGAAGAGATGATCTCTTTACCGAGGCGGGTCCCGATTCCCCACCAGATATTCGAGGCGACCGAGTCCTTGACGAACCGGACCGAGCCGTCGGCGAAGGCGACATGGACGCCGCCTGGGTGGTTGCTCGTGGCGGGTGATGATCCGCTCGGCCCGACGTAGCCGGCGGTGGCGACGAAGCTGGCGTCGCCGGTCACGTTCTGGCAATGCGTGCTGTTGGGCGATCCCACGTGGTTATAGCTGACCATGCTGAGATACCAGGGGTTGCCGGCATAGGCATTGTTGCCCAGGACATTCGAGTTGACGAAGGTGGTCGGGGCGACCGCCTTGCAGTCCTGCACGAAGGTCGTGGCACCCGCCACGCCGGTCAGCGGGCCGACGCCCGAGGCACTCACGCCAAAGATTCCACGCTTGCCGTTCGGGTTCTGACCGGGGGCCACCGCCGGGCTGCCCACCAGTCCGAACAGGCGTTCGCTGAACATGCCGGTGTTGGTCTGGCCGTCACGAATGGCCTCGAACGTCACCGGACCGACATTGCCCAGCTTCGGGCCGAGACCCATGACCAGGTTGGGGTCGCCGGTGGGGACAATCACGCCGCTGTAGCAACTGTTCTGGCCTGGCCCACCGTAATTGCCGACGTAGCTTGTCGTTCCGTTCAGGCTGGGACGCTGGAAAATATTCTCCGACGGGCAGAGCATGGTCGCGATCTGGGTATAGGTGACCGTGGTGTTCTCATACCCGATCGCGCCGGAAACAATCGCTCCGGCCGAGTAGTTGTACGCCGACGCCATCGTCGTCTGTTCCAGATACGGCAGGATCGCCACGACCCATGACGCCGACCAGCCGCTGCTCAGTGTGAACTGGCCGCCCGGATAGGTGCAGACGGGAGGCACGACGTTGTTGGTCGCATGGTACGAATGGACGGCCAGAGCGATCTGTTTCAGGTTGTTCGAGCACTGACTGCGGCGGGCCGCCTCGCGAGCCGACTGCACGGCGGGCAGAAGCAAGGCAATCAGCACGGCGATGATCGAGATCACTACCAGCAATTCGATCAGCGTGAAGCCTCGGCGCGACGTTTTCAAGGGTCAGCCTCGTGAATTGGGAAAAAGATGATCCGCGAAATGAGGGGACAGCTCGCACGGAACGAAAATTGCCGTCCGGGCTGGATCAACACCCATCATCCAGCGGCGATGGGAATTTGACAACCCCCTACTATCCTGTCGTAACGGACCAGGAACCGGTCTTGTGACAAGTGCGCCCTCACTTATTCATCGTCGATGTCGCTCGGGGCACCGTTGGGCAGCGCCGATTCGTCAATGAGGTAATAGCTCAACTTTTTGTGAAGGGTATTGCGATTGATTCCGAGCCGGGCGGCGGCCTTGATCTGGACCCGCTCGCACGAGGCCAGAACCTGCTGGATCAGCTCGCGCTCGACCTGGCCGACGATCCGTTCGTGAAGGTCGTTCGCCTGCGGCCCGGCGACCCTGATCCCGTTCCGGACGAGTTCGGCGGTCAGACCGTTGAGGTCGCCGCCTCGGGCGCGGATCGGCCGAGGGGGAGCTTCGCCTCGAAGTTGCGGCGGCAGATGGTCGGGCAAAAGCTCGATCCCTTCGCCGAGAACCACGGCGCGTTCGACGTAATTTTGCAGCTCGCGGATGTTTCCCGGCCAGTCGTGCTCGCGGAGCAAACGCATCGCCTCGGGGTGGACCTTGCGGACCTCGCGACGGTTCTGCTCGGTGTATCGTTTGAGGAAGAACTCGACGAGGATCGGAATATCCTCGCGACGTTCGCGCAAGGGCGGCAGATAGATCGGCACGACGTTGAGCCGGTAGTACAGGTCCTCGCGGAATCGCCCGGCCTCGATCTCGTCGAGGAGGTCGCGGTTGGTCGCCGCGATGATCCGGGTATCGACCTTGTTCGTCCGGGTATCGCCGACGCGCTCGAACTCCCCTTCCTGCAAGACCCGGAGCAGCTTGACCTGGAGCTTGGGCGAGGTGCTGTTGATCTCGTCGAGAAAGATGCTTCCGGTGTGCGCGGCCTCGAACCGGCCGGTCCGGTTGTCGACCGCTCCGGTAAACGACCCCTTGACGTGGCCGAACAGTTCGCTTTCGAGCAAACTCTCGGTCAAGGCCCCGCAGTTGACCCGGATGTAGGGGCCGGACTGACGCGGGCTGAGGTCGTGGATCGCTCGGGCGATCAGTTCCTTGCCGGCTCCGGTCTCCCCCACGATCAGGACGCAGGCGCGGGCGGGAGCTACCTGCCGGGTGGTCCGGGCCACTTCGCGGATCGCCTCGCTCGCGCCGATCACTCCCGGGAGGACGAGTTCCTCGCCGGTTCGGGAGATCGAGCGTTCGTTGGGCGTGACCATCATTGCGTCCTTCCGCGGTCGAGTGTTCCTCGTCGAGGGAGACTCGAGTCAGAGCGACGAAGCTCGATAGGTGGAGTCCTTCGAGGCCGAGGCATCAGGGCGGGCTTTCAGGGAACCAACGATGGCCGCCAGGGCATCGAGGAGCTTCGGATCGGTTTCCTCATTCAATTCATCGACCAGCCGACGTTCCTGCGACCCGTCGAGCCTGGGTCCGAACCGTCGGATGTTCCGGGTCAGCTCGCGGGCGACGGCCAGGCGCACCGGCTCATCCTTGGAAGGGTCGAGCGCCACGTCGGCCAGACTCCGCTGCGCGTCGGTGCCGGGAATGTCGCCCAGAGCCGACGCGGCCTCGATCGGAGCGATCGGGCCGTTCAGAGCCAGAGCCAGGAGCGGCTCCGCCCGGGGGAGATCACTGGTGAACGGGCTTCGAGGCTGGCGGGCGACCTGGGCGATCAAGCTGGCCGCTTTCCGGGCGTAATCGGCTCGCTCAGCGGCGGTCATCGGGCGAACCTTCAGGGCGGCGAAGATCCGGTCGAGCTGGATCTTGAGCAACTTCGTCTCCGATGGCGTCACCAGAAAACGAACCTTCGGGAAGCTTTCGAGCTGCTTGCCGATCTTCGTTTCGAGCTGGAGTGGCCCGACCAGAACGACCGGAATTCCCGCCGTCCGGGCGTCGGCTTTCAGGTTGCCCAGCAGGTCGGCCAGCTTCCACGGATCGTTGATGAAGTTCGGGTCGATCGCGATCAGTTCCAGGTCGGCGGCCAGCACCGCCTCGGAGAAACCTTGCGCGCCGGTCGAGGCGACGTGCGAGTCGTAGCCCGACTCGCGGAGAAAGCCGGCGACCACGCTGGCCCGCTCGGCATTCCCATCGATCACCAGTGCCCGAGGGTTCGACTGGGCGGCCACGAATCGAGCGAGAACCGGGATCACCCGGCTCGACCCGAGAAACCGGGTCTTCGGTTCGAGCTTCACCAGCGCCTCGGCCGCCGCGAACTGGACCCGGCGGTCGGGGGCGAACAGGGCGTCGACCAGCGGAGTCGAGGCGTCGGCCTTGAGAACCTCACGCTTCGAGATCTGGCCGAGGATCGTGGTCGCGATCGTGGCCAGGTCGGTCCGGCCATCGGCGATCGCCCGCTGAACGACCAGCCCCATGATCTCGGGACCGGACTCCAGCGCCGCGGCTTTCCAGCCAACGGGGTCGTGAGCCAGACCCAGACTGATCTGGTTGACCTTCGCCTCGACGTCGGTCGGGTCGATCTCGAGCGCTTCTTTCGCCGCCCGGAGCCCGAGCATCGCCTCGGCGTCCTTGACCGATTTGGTTATCGGTTTGGGGACTTTTTCCGCTTCGTCCCAGACCCAGAGGGTGATCGGGTCGCCCGGGAACCGGTAGGCGTGAGTGTGATACTTGCGAGCTTCGTCCGACAGAACCCGAACCGGGGTCTTCGGTTGCGACCCAAACGGCTTGCCGGTCAAGGCTTCGAGCGCCTGAGAGACCAGCGGTTTGGCGGCGGTCTCGGGCTTCGGCCGGGCGGCGACGAACGTCAGGGCGGGAATCGCTCGGGGGTCGCCAATCTGGCCCAGAGCCCGCGCGACGTCGCCGACCAGGGTGTCATCCGTGCTATCCAAGCTGGCGATCAGGGCGGGAACCGCCTTGCGATCGAGCCGGCCCATGTTCTCGGCCAGCGGGGTCCGGATCGAGGGGTCAAGTCCGGTGACGCTCAAGGCCTTGATCAGCGGCGGGATCGCGAACGGGCCGGACTCCCGGAGCCGTTCGACCGCGTAGTTCTGCTCGGGCCGCGACTTCGTCAGGGCGGCGACAAACTTGTCGATCCGCGCCGGATCGGTCGCGTTCCGGATCGACGCCTCGGACAGCTTGCCGAGCAGCGCCTTGGAATAGGGACGGGTCTCGGGATAGTCCACCAGGCTCAGGACCGATCCCACGCCGTAAGCATCGCGAACTTCGAGCAAGGTCGCGTCGTCGGGGTTGGCGTCGAGAAATTTCTTCACGTAAGGGGCGGCCAGTTCGGGCTGGCCGACCCGGAGTAGATAGGTGACCACTTCCCAGGTCTCGAGCGGCGTCGTCGGCTCGTGAGCGAAGACGTCCTTGACCGGGATCTGGGCCTGGGCAACGCCGCTCGGCCCTCCGACGAACGGTGAGGCAGCCAGGACCAGGGCCAGGCCGACGGGGAAAACACGTGTCGTTCGGGATCGGCTTATCATGCGACGACCACCTGGCTCAAAGGCCAAAGAGGTGCGGATTCGATGGGTCGAGTATTCTCGGGATCTCACGAGAGATCCCAGGTCAGCTCGGAGACGACGAGGTTCCCACCAGGGCCGAACGTTCTTGCTCGATCAGGTCGTCGAGGGTCTCTCGACGCCGGGCGAGAATCACGTTCGAGCCATCGACGAGGATCTCGGCGGCTCGGGGGCGGGTGTTGTAGTTTGACGACATGACCATCCCGTAGGCTCCGGCCGAGAACGTCGCCAGCAACGCCCCGCGATCAAGCGGAGGCAAGGCGCGGTCCTTGGCCAGAAAGTCGCCGCTCTCGCAGACCGGGCCGACCACGTCCCACGGTTCGGTCCCCTCGATCGCGCTCTCGTAATCGACGGGAGGCGCGGGGAGACCGGCGGGAACGTCGACGGGCCAGATCCGGTGGAACGACTCGTAGAGCGCCGGGCGGATCAGGTCGTTCATGGCGGCGTCCTGGATCAGGAACCGCTTGTCGCCTGACTGCTTGGTATATAACACACGACTGACCAGGATGCCGGAGTTCCCCGCGATCACGCGCCCCGGCTCCATCGCCAGACGGCACCCGGTCGCCTTGATCGCCGGGACCACTGCTTTTGCGAATTCCTCGACCGGCTTCGCCTCAGTTCCGCGATAACCGATACCAAACCCGCCACCCATATTGAACCAGGCGATCGGATGCCCCATCGCTCGGAGCTGGGCGATGATGTCCACCGCCTTCCCCGCCGCGCCCGCGTAAGGCTCGGTCGTCGTGATCTGCGAGCCGATGTGCATGTGCACGCCGATCATCTTGACCGACTTCAGCTCCTTCGACCGCTCGGCCAGGGCGATCGACCGGTCGATGTCCATGCCGAACTTCGACTCTTTCTTGCCCGTCGAGATATACCGGTGCGTCTTGGGGTCGACGTCGGGATTGACCCGGAGAGCGACCGGAGCTTGAATCCCGACCCGGTCCGAGACCCGAGCGATCGCGTCCAGCTCGGCCTCGCTCTCGACGTTGAACATCAAGACGCCGGCCTTGAGACCGGCGGCGATCTCCTCATCCGTCTTGCCCACCCCGGCGAAAACCGTCTGAGCCGGCTTGCCGCCCGCGACCTCGACCCGGTAAAGCTCGCCGCCCGAGACGACGTCGAACCCGCTGCCATGCTCGGCCATCACCCGGAGGATCGACAGGTTCGAGTTCGCCTTGACCGAGTAGCAGACCAGAGGCTCGACCTCGGCAAAGGCCGTCTGGAGCGCCTTTAACTGCTGAAGGATGGCGTTCTGGCTATAGACGTAGAGTGGAGTCCCGTAACGCTCCGCCAGTTCCGAAACCGGCAGGTCTTCGCAGTAAAGGTGGCCGTCGCGATAGTGAAAATGATCCATGTTCGCCCTGAAGGATTCGATGCGTAGGGCAGGATTCATCCTGCCGGTTGGTGTTGGTGGTGTATTCCGTCGTGAATACGTGTGGTCTTTGTAGGGTGTGTCGAGCCTAAGCGAGCCGCACCGTGAATGTGTGGTGGGGCTCGCTTAGGCTCGACCCACCCTACAAGAATTTAAATGTTGACTTCGACTCGCGCTGTTTCGATAGTCAGCGGCATCCCTCGCTCCGCTCGAACTTCCAGGCAACCTTGGATCGCATCTTTGATGTTTTCGATCGCCTCGTCCCGAGTGTCGCCCTGGCTGATACAACCGGGGATCGCCGGGCAAGCCACGACCCAGAAGCCGTCTTCGTCCTGGTAGAGCGTGATGTCGAACGTCATCCCAACCGCTCCTTCCACCGCGCCAACTGCTTCTCGACCTCATCCGGAGCCGTCGACCCATACGACCGGAACGCCTTGACGGCATTCGCCACGCCCAACGTCGAGATCACCCCGGCGTCAAGCTTCGGGTGAGCCCTGGCGAAATCTTCGGCGCTCAAATCGGCGAGCCGGCACCCCTTCGATTCGCAAAGCCCGACCAGGTGGCCGACGATCTCGTGGCCGGTTCGTTGCGGAACCCCGGCCTTGATCAAGTATTCCATCAAGGTCGTCGCGTCGAGGAACCCTTCGTCGATCCGGGCCATGATCCGGTCGCCCCGGAGCGTCGCCCCATCCACCACGACCGCCGCCAGGTCAAGACAGGCATCGACGGTGTCGAAGGCGTCGAACAGCGGTTCCTTGTCTTCCTGGAGGTCGCGGTTGTAGGCGAGCGGAAGTCCTTTGATCAGAACGAGAAGCGTCGTGAGTGCTCCCACGACTCGCGCGGTCCTCCCCCGGATCAACTCCAGAACATCGGGGTTCTTCTTCTGCGGCATGATGCTGCTGCCGGTGCAGAGGGCGTCGGGCAGGCTCAGGAACGAGAATTCCTGCGTCGACCAGAGCACCCACTCCTCGGCCCAGCCGGAGAGATGCTCGGCGATCATCGTCAGCACGAACGCCGATTCGAGCGCGAAATCGCGGTCGCTCGACGTGTCGAGGCTGTTCGCCGTCACCCCGTCGAAGCCGAGGGACTTCGCGACGTGCTCGCGATCGATGGGTAAGCTCGTTCCGGCGAGCGCCGCAGCTCCTAAAGGCAAGACGTTCAGACGTTTGCGGCAATCGGCGACTCGATCGCGATCGCGAGCGAGCTTCTCGACGAACGCCAGGAAGTAATGCGCCGCGAGGACTGGTTGAGCCCGTTGCAGGTGCGTGTAGCCGGGCAAGATCAGCCCCGGATGACGCTCGGCGGCCCGGACGAATGCCGTTTGTAGTTCGAGCAAGCGGGCGTCAATCCGATCGAGCGCATCCCTTGTCCAGAGCTTGACATCGGTCGCGACCTGGTCGTTCCGGCTCCGGGCGGTGTGCAGTTTTCGCCCCACGTCGCCGAGGCGGTCGATCAGGGCCGCCTCGACGTGCATGTGGATGTCTTCGCGTTCGAGAACGAACGGGAAGTCGCCCGACTCGATCTCGGCCCGGATTTCGGTCAGTCCTCGCACAATTTGCTGGCACTCGTCGGCGGTCAGCAAACCGACGTGCGCGAGCATCTCGGCATGCGCGATCGAGCCTCGAATGTCGTGCTCGAACAGCCGACGGTCAAAGGAGATCGATTCGCTGAACTCTTCGACGCGGCGGTCGGTCTTCTCGCCAAAACGACCACCCCAAGGCTTGTTCGCCACCCCGAGCCGCCCTTTCGAGACCTCTGGACACTGCGTAGCCCTGTGGCACGACAGTCCGATTCTAAGGCACGCCCCGAAATGAAGTCAACCGGCGCGACCAGCAACCGGGCGACCATCGCCCGCTTTTTCGGCAGAATTGTCTCGTGACGGTCACGTTGGCCTGCTATCCTTCGAAATGAGGTCCGAGCAGAGATCCCGATCGGCGGCGTCCCAGCCAGCGAGGCCCGACAATGATCGTCAACCCTCCCCGGTCCGAAGCCCAGTTCACGTCACGCCTTCAGACGATCTCCACCCAGGCGGCCGACAAGTTCGCCGACCCCGATGATCGGCCACCGTTGATGTCGAATAGGACACGGCGCTGGATCGTTATTTTGGGTGTAATCGGCCTGATCTCCGTGGCAAGCCGCACAGTGATCTGGATGACGACCGTGTTCGTCGAGAGCCCCACCCAAAATGCAACGATGGCCGAGATGTATCGAGACCTCGCCGGGGATGCCGAGGCTGACGCCAAGGTTTATCAATCCGTCGCCACGACCGGCAAACCGGCCATGCTCCGAAACCGGACGACCGTTAGCGATCCTGTCCTCTCCGCGACGATGGCGACGCAATACGATGCCCAGGCCAAGGCTTATCGCCGGCAGGCTTATACATTCGAATGTATGAACCAGGGGTACAAGATCCGCTGATCGGGTCGGCGAGTCACGCTTGTTGGGGCTTGTAGGGTGGATCTGGCCCGCCACTCCAATTTTCATGCTATCGTGAGCATTCAATGGTGGGCCGAGCCCACCCTGGTATGGTTGGACCCGTCAAGCCCAAAAATTTGGGATTCGGTTTCGCTCCCGAATTGCGACGACTCGAATATCGGCGCGGGGAACGATCCC